>CAYWPW010000040.1:2497-11126 GCA_964460095.1 uncultured Candidatus Cloacimonadota bacterium | reverse complement strand
ATGAACTAAATAGGTTAATATTTCACATGCAAAATAAGGCTCATCAAGAAAAAATTTACTTAGAATATTTTAAAGGGAGAGAAGACTATTTTGCCATTCAAGCAACCAATTCCTACAAACCAGTAAATAAAAAATTCTCAGAAAACTATTTAGAAAAACATCTAAATAAATTCGCTACTTTCGGAGTTTATGTTTTAACAAAAGATAGCAAATGTAATTTTGTTTGCATTGATATTGATATTCCCAAAAGTGAACTTGTATCTATCGATTTTAAAGATCATCAATTCAAATTCAAGTATTTAAAACACAACCTGCTCAAGATTCTGGAAGTTTTCACAAATGAGCTTGGAATTGATACCAACTCAATATTGCTTGAAGAAACAGGAGGACGTGGGTATCATTTATGGTTGTTTTTTGAAGAACAAATTGCTGGAAACGACGCGGTTAAACTTTATCATATCATCAAAAGTTTTACAAGATCTGATTTCGAGTTTTTTCCTAAACAGCCAAGCCTTGATGGAAAGAAGTTAGGAAATTTAATTAAACTGCCTCTTGGTATACATCAAAAGTATGGTTCAGATAGTGTCTTTTTCAAATTAGGAAATGAGGATATACAATTACTCAGTTCGCAAGATGAAAACTTTGAACACTTAAAAACAATAAGAAAAATATCCCTTCAAGAATTAAATGGAATAATTGGGAAGCATTCAGAGGTGTTCAATAATGTTAAGATTAAGAAATTTTCTCCTGAGAAACTTACAGATTCAGAAAGGGCTCATTATAAAAGTGATTTGAATTTTCTATTCCAAAAATGTGAAGCATTGAGGAATCTAAAGAACAAAGCGGAAAATGGAATTGAATTTTCCCGTAACGAAATTTTTCACTTTGCCAATATCTTGCTTTCAGTAGAAAATAGTGAGAATTTTCTCTTAGGTAAAATAAAACAATCTTACGGATCTAAGTTCAGTTTCGATATAGCTAACCGAGAAATTGAAAAGATTAAACCTTTACATCCATCATCTTGCAAGAAACTTATACAGCAAGGAATTTGTGCAGAGTACTGTAACGACGCAATCAAGAGAAAGAATTTAGATCCTTTACTGCCTAATACAAATCCATTATCCTTTTGGCTAACTCCCTCTAAAAAGAGAACACAACTTTCGCTGGATGAACTACAAGACATAATCGCAGATAAAGAAAATATAATAAATGCCTACTGGAAACTGAAAAAATATCATAAAAACGAGGATACTCTTTTTTATGATGAGTTTGATTTTGAATTCTTTGAAAAGAATCTCGAGATATACTCCCGTTATATAAGCAGATTTATAAAGAATAAGGAAAATATCCCTTTCATCGGCTACTTAAAGGTAAAAACACCTAAGAAGGTGAATAAAAATCGCGAAATGCAATATCGTCAGATGGCTTATTCATCTATCTTTGATCAAATCATAATCCAAGCTATTTTCAATAAAGTTTCTCTAATATTCGAGCAGAATTTTCAAAAATCTTCATACGGTTATAAATTTAACACTCAAGACTTACATTCTGAAGACATATTTTATAACTGGAAAGAATTTCATCCCAAATTTTTAGGTAAAGTATTAGAACAACTTAGGGATCCACAAAACAAATATTATATTTGCTGTGACATCAAAGGGTATTATGATCATGTGGATCATAACATTCTAATTCAACAGGTAAAGGAATATTTACATGAAGATTATATTTTTAAATTAATTGAAAAAATAATTAAACTAAATTATTTTAAGGATAAAAAAGACAAAGGATTGCCTCAAGGTCCTGCTTATGCACGCATTTTAGCTAATCTATATTTAAATAATTTTGACAAGGAAATAATAAATTATTGTTCAGGATATTTCAGGTATGTAGATGACTTTTTTCTATTTTTTGAAAGCAAGGAAGACGCAGAGAAAGGTCTTAATAAAATAATTGGATTATTAAGTGATTTGGAACTATCATTATCAGACGATGAAAATAAAAAGCCACAAATTATAGAAACGATTAACGATCAAAAGATAATTGCTAAATTAGATAGTTTGAAATATGGCATTTTTGAAGAATTTAAATTTATTGATAACTTAGATGTCGAACAAATTAATGATTTTTACCTTGCGATTAAACGCCATATGATCTCAACTTCCAATTTTGATGAGATTCTTGACATTAACAACAAATTACCTTCATTAATTTACCTTATTTCAAAAGATTTTAGATTTTACATACCTCTAAAGAAAAAAATACCCGCAATTGTTCAGTATTTAGTTGAGAACAAAATATTTTATCCAAAGAGATTAAAATACATTTTTTATAAAATTATCGACTTAATGATACTCGAAAAATTTGATATGACTAAGTTCTATGAAAAGCTGGATGATACTCACAAAATTTATTTCTTGTTAAGTCTATATGGTATTTATAAAAAAAATGGTAAATACGAGAACGAGTTGAGAAATACAATTCAAATTAGCTTAGAGTCTGAGAATAATTTTCTAAAGGGATTTGGAATCGCTATTAATCAAGAATTGCAAGTGATAAACATAATAGAAAATGCAAATATTCCAAATGAGATATTAGCTTGTCAAAGTTTCTTTACAAGAATAAAGATGTTTAATAGATTAAATTATTTGGAATTAACCCCAGATATTAAAGCAATTTTTCGTGAGAGAATTTCAGCTCAGAGTCCATATATTGAACGGAAATATTTTCTATCAAATTTGGGACATAGAAATACAGTATACATTGATAATCAATTTATTTCTAACTTGATGACTTCTGATGCTTATTTGCTACTACCTGAATGTTGCCTGGTATTCTCATTGATTAAAGATGACAATTTGTTGTTTGCCAAATTGGGAGATTACATAGTGCAACAAAAAAATTATAAGGATATTTCGCTATCCTATCTAAAGACAGTGATTTTTGAAGAATATAAGAATGCTGGAGAAGCAGAATTAACCAATCAATTTGAACTTTACAAAAAAATTAAAGACCCTCAAACAAAAAGAGAATTGATTAATGTAATAAATCGGATTAGAGAAAAAACCCTGCCAGCGAACAAGGAATTTGCTAAAAACCATTCCCTCTTAGCTCGATACAATGAGGCGGTGTTCTACAAAAATTTAAATAGTGATGACAAATCTTATGATTTCTTGGAATTAATATCGAGCAATAAGCTACTTCTTTATGATTACGATGATTTAGATGCATTTGAAAACGACTTGAAAGAATTAGCCTACCATGGCGTTTTACCAAATCTAAAAATTGAAATTGATACCGATCTACACGAGGTTTCTCTTAAATATTCTCTTCCGAACGAATATGAAGAGTTGAGATGTTTTGATGATGCTTTGAATAATAAGAATGAATTGATACTTATCTTTGAGCTGTTAGATGATATTTATAAGAAAGCATTATATTTTCATAAAATCTGTAAGAGGATTCCTTTGATAAGCACCAAATCTATATTTTTTTGCAAATCCAAGAAACGGATGTTCTTTAAGAATTTTGCTTCGACACTCTGTCCTATTTACACACTCAACGGAAACGCAATTAACAATAATAATATTGATGAAATACCGAGGATGCTTTCATTTTTTTTAAGAGAATTATTATTTGATAATGATGATGAAAAGATAAACGAATTTCTTAAAGCGCCTAAAACAGGTATAGTATTATTTCTATCCCTCTTTATAAAAAGAATGTCCTCTAAAGATACTTCTATGCGACTTTCCTATCCAAGATTCAGCTATTTGGTTCAAGGGCTTAAGAAAAGAGACATAGACCATGAATTCGAGATTAGTCTATTCTATTTCGAAGAGCGGCTGAAGTCTAATCTGTTTCATAAGAATAAAGAAGGAATTGAGTGGTTAAGTATTTGTAACGCTTTGAACGCCTTCTATGGAGATCTAGCTATTACATATGACTTAGTTAACTTTTCAAGTGTAAAATTCCAAAATAAAACTTTTCTGAATTTTGATGTGCCTAGAAAACTGCATTATCTTTCAAATATGCTATTGAATATCTCTTTGAATATTGAAAACGTCTTAATAAATAGTAATGTTGAGAAATCGTCAATTGTTTTGTTTAACTTGATGAATCATTATTCGATACTTTGTATCGAATTGATGAGTCTTGTTAAAGTTGGTATTAATTCTTCTGAAAAAAACTCTCATATTGTATCCTTATCTTTAGAGAAAGACTTAACATTAAAGTCAAGTGATTATACACTGATATTGGAAAAAACTGATATTGACTCAATCAATATTTTATTAGAGAGAAAAAAGAGTAATAAAGATCTTTTCGATCCATCATTAAATTTTACTCTAAATCAAATTTCATTCTTGTATCTCATTAAGAATTTCAACATAACGATAAACGACGACACACTTGTAGTTGAAAACGACAGTCAACTGAACAGAAAGTATTTTGATATTCTCGTTTTAAATCTCCTGGTTAGATTACAAGATATTGATACAAAGATACAAACTTGTGTTCAAAGGGTATTAACTGATTTAAAAACGAATCAGCCTTTTAAGTTATCAGATGATGAGCTAAAGCTAAAGAATACTATAATGGCATTTTGCTATGATCTCAGTAAGATAAGAAAAAAGCTGAAATACAAAAGATACTATGGTAAGAATGTTGAAACGGAAAAATTGCCTCTAATCATATTTTGTAGAAAAGGATTATGGAAGAAATTTAAGACGGATAATAATTCCATGAATAAAATACCTTTAATAAACTTATATCCGTCAACCTCTTCCAAATGTTCTTGGGATACTATAGACAATAATATAATCAACCTTGTGATTCCAAACGAAAGAGTTAACAAACTTGTATCGCTATTAAAAAACGGGAAATTATTTTGTTATAAAATCAGTTATTTATATTCTGCAAAAGCAAAAATTATATGGGATATAACAGCAGTAATTGTATTTGCAATCTTAGCTATTCTGACCTTCGTTTTATTAAGGCAACCTAAAAGCGATATAATCAAAGGCGTTTTCTGGTTAGTTGGAATTGTGCTCTCTTACGGAGTCGTATTTTTTGTAAAGAAAATTTTCAAAGATGTAAAATTTTGGTCTCCACAAATTCATAGCATAATTAATTATATAAAACATTGATGTCGTTATAAAAATTGTATTTAGGAGTACATCGATATAGAAGTGATTTTCCTTTTGTTCCTCCTGTATGTTTTCTGGTTTCTTGGGAATACTCTTTTATTGCGAAGTTGAACTTCACCCACAAGTGCGTTACTAAATGCATCCGTCAAAGCCGGAGTAAACACTTAGTAACGAATAAAAAAATATCTAAAAAAGGTTGTTCAACACAGATAAATAGTTTTAATGTAAAGGAAATACAATGAATAAAAGAATGATACTTTTAATGGTGGTTTTATCATCGATTCTATTTGCAGAAAAATCAGAAATTTATTTATTTGGAGGTGTCACTTTTGCCAGCATCTGTTACGATGATAACTACCTTCAAAGCAATGTTGATATGTCAGCAAGAACGGGTTTCAATTTTGGTATAGATATGACAGAAAAAAATTTTAAAGGTGGTATTGGTTTTACTCAGTTTGGTTCTAATTTTGACTTGTCTTCATTAGGATACGGAGAAGCTTCTGATACTTATAATTACATAACTTTTTATGCAACTATTTGCCATCCATTACAGCAAGTAAAATTTTTTGGTGGAATTCAAGGTGGAAAAAGTATTGGAGGTACTGCAACAATTGAAGGAGTGGATTCCAATACTATTTCTGCTGATAATTTTAATTTTGACTTTGGTGTACTGGCTGGGATCGAAGCAATGTTAACTCCGAAATTTGGTTTAAGAGCATCATATTATTACGGATTTGCAAATGTGATCAAAGGAGCTTATTATAATTATAAAAACCGCGGTATCAGTATTTGTTTATTAACCAAAATTCAATAATGAATTTATTGAATTTTTTATATTAATAATAATGTCTTTGAGAATTTTCTTCTTTGTATTTTTTTCGAATCAATAGATTCCGTGATCACTACAGTATAAGGCTTTATCAATGCTGATTTGGGATCACCTGCCAGAAAAGGAAATGAAAATACTTCAAACAAAGAATTATCACCATGACATACACCGGTTTCTTGAAATACTTTGTTTTATATTTCACTGAACCTCGACGAGGATACTCCAACCTGGCAGCATTAACAACTTCCGGGAACTCTTGAATCAATAATGGGGCTGCCGAAGACATTGTCATAGGATACACTATGTGACTTCCTGCTTCAAAATCTACACACAAACGATAAATTCTGTCTTTATACTGATTGAACTTGTCATAACTTAATTCATTTGCCACCCAAAGCATAATAAGAATACAGCAAGCCATCCAATTGCTAATCCTGCAATATTAATAAAGGAAAAAGCTTTGTACCTTTTTATGTTTCTAAACGCAATTTTAATATAATTTCTAAACAATAATAACCCCTCATACAAGAATTTCGATCTTACACAGTTCATCACCCATCAATGATTCGATGATCTTTACTTTAACTTCTCTCTGCAGAATATATTCCCATATATCTTTGTAAAAACCAGCTCCACAATAGCAGTAATTCACATCGAGAGGTTTTTCGTTATTTAAGAACAATTCCCTGATTCTGGGACAATGGCAATAATAATATTTCTTTTTTTGTATATCTCTTGTTTGGAAATACTTGTGAAATTCTTTGGGAATTTTGGTGGCATAAATCGTATTGCCTTCAATTTTACCAGCCATTCCCATATCATGATCTATGATGTATTTCAATTGTTCTTCATTCAGGTTTTTGTACTTTGTTATAGATTTTTCGAAATATTTCTGTAAAAGCTGGTGAACATGTTTTAGGTCATTTGTTTCTGCATATTCTTTCCGCAATGTTTTAAGATAATCTTTGGGAACCAAGCAGGCACAACCTGTCATCACTTCGTTGATCTCGTTTTGAGTAAGATTTTTTTTTAACGTTTTCATCAGGCTATCTGTCCATTTCAGAAGTGACTGCTCTTCTTCATTTTTTATAAACTCGATAATCAAATCTGCTTTCCCAATTTTCTTCAGACCAATTTGAAGTTTATTTAACCATTGTTCTTCAAAATTCTTATCAAACGCCATATATTCTCCTATTCTCTTTTTATTTCCAATTATAATCTCTCACCACACCAAAGGCGGATAAATTTCACATTTATCATTCTCAAAACAGGAGCTTTGAAAAACAGACATCGTTTTGCCGTTGGCAAAGCCGAATCTTTACTCATACTTCAATGCATTGATAGGATTTCTATTTGCTACTTTTATGGTATGAAAACTAACAGTAATAATAGCGATGACCAAAGCAATGGACCCGGAAATAAAAAACAAACCAATATTAATTTGTATCCTGTAAGCAAAATTCTGTAACCACTTGTTCATCACATAATATGTTAAGGGCCAGGCAATAAGATTTGAAATTAGAACCCATTTGGCAAAATCTTTGGTCAGCAGGAAAACCACAGACCGTACTGAAGAACCAAATACTTTTCGCACACCAATTTCTTTCGTTCTTTGCTCTGTGATGAATGTTGCCATTCCAAATAAACCAAGACAGGCGATGAAAATAGCCAGACCGGTAAATACAGCCATTTTAACAGCGAAATTCCTTTCATTGAAAAATTGGTAATTGAATGCATCTTCAAATGGAAAAGATCTAAAATTTCTTTCGGGCCAGATTTCCAAATATATCTCTTCGATTTGTTCTGTTAATTCTTCCATATTTCCGCTGTTTATGCGTATCAGTAAAAGAGCATTCCTCGGATTGTAATGAACTATCATGGGTTCGATTTTTCGTTTTGCATTACCAAAATGAATATCTTTAATCACACCGATCACTATTAGAGGATTGTCGTTTCCTTCAGCAGGAACATGTATTATTGTTTTCCCGATAGGATCATCCCAACCCGACATTCTGAGTGCAGTTTCATTAATCAATATCGAATTCGTTGAATCTGCAATCGAACCTTTTACAAAGTTCCTTCCAAAAAGTAATTCTATCTCCAGGGTGCTGAAAAAATCTTCATCAACAAAGATCTCATCTGTCATAGCACCGTATTCTCCTTCACGGTGACCGAAAAAGACTTCTGCTGTAGGCAGCGTTTGACCAGGTAATTGCCTGACTCTGGTGGCAGAGATCACAGAAGGAAGAGTGAGAACCCGTTCTTTGAAAAGATCATTTTGGGTTGTTATATTCTCGTCGAATGCAGGGACTATCAAGATGTTATCTTTTTCATATCCAAAGTCGACCGATTGTAAATATCTGATCTGGGATAAAACAATAAGAACGCCCAAAATAAGCGCAATTGACACAGCAAACTGACTTACCACTAAAACTCTGCGTAAGGTCGCACCCCTTTTCCCGGATTTCATTTCTCCCTTCAGAGTTTTTACAGGTTTAAATGCAGAAAGTAATGTAGCTGGATAAATACCAGATAAAATTCCGATTATGATGGATATTATCAACATTCCGGGAAGTATAAGAGGAGCTTCAACAATATTGAATTCCAACCTTTTATTGAGGAAGGTTTGTAATTGTGGTAAAGCAATTTCAAC
>CAYWPW010000040.1:0-2397 GCA_964460095.1 uncultured Candidatus Cloacimonadota bacterium | reverse complement strand
AGGTTAAATGCATCATATCTCAATTCAGCGGATTTCAGATGCATATCCAGAAGCGGCTGCAACTGTGGAGTAAAAACCATAGCCATGTTATTTGCACGGGCAACATCGATAACTTTTCTTTCCACTTCCTTTGGATCGACATTGTCTTTAACCCGGATATACCCGGATAATGTCAGGTTTTCCCAGGAATCCCACCATAAAGGATTTATGGAAATATCCATCTGTATGATCACACCATACCGCAAATGCGTATTTGTCGGAGTATTTTCTACAATTCCGGCAACATATCCATCTTCAACATAACCGATATCCAGAGCTTTCCCAATCGGGTCTTCATCACCAAAAATAGCTTCTGCTGTGTCTTCGGTTAAATACACACCCTTTGGGTTTTGTAAAGGATGCTCGGATTCACCACTTAAAATCTTAGGTCGGAAAACTTCAAAAAAACCGGAATCTGTTAACATTGCCCGTCTGAAAACAGCCAGAGAATCTTCAACTTCGATGTCTGCTCGTTTTATTCTGGCACCATATCCTCCGATTCTGGTTGATGCTGTAATTTCGGGAATTTCATCTTTTAACAAAAGAAAAAGCGGACCAACTGTAACCGCTGAAACCCAGTCTTTGGAATTGTCGTTGGAAACTACGCGAAAAAGATTTTTCGGTTCTTCAAAATGATGATCAAAAGTTAAATCATCGATAACATACAGGCATATAATAATGCAGACAAAAATTCCAAGAGCAAAACCGAAAATATTGATAAAAGAAAATCCCTTATTGTTGATTAAATTTCGGATGGCTACTTTACAATAGTTCTTAAACATGCATTACTCCCTATTAAATTTCAATTCTTCCATCTAACAGGTTTATTATTCGTGTGCCATAAGCTGCTTTTTCTTCTGAGTGAGTTACCTGAATAATTGTAGTTCCTTCTTTATTCAATTTTGTAAAAAGTTCCATGATTTCTCTTCCTTGTTCAGAATTTAAGTTACCGGTTGGTTCATCTGCCAGAATCAAACTTGGACTTCCTATAATTGCTCTGGCTATTCCAACCAACTGCTGTTGTCCACCGGATAATTGATTCGGAAAAAGGGCTTTTTTGCCTACGATATTGAATTTATCCAGCATATCACAAACCATACCTTTTCGCTCTGCTGCTTTGATCTTCTGATACAAAAGCGGCATTTCGATATTTTCATAAACTGTTAATTCATCGATAAGATGATACTGCTGAAAAACAAAACCGATTTCATATTTATGAAGCTCCGTGCGCTTCTTCTCGTTAAACTTGTGAACCGGATTTTCTTTATAAAAATATTCGCCATCATCAATGCTTTCCAGCATTCCGAGAATGTAAAGCAAAGTAGATTTTCCTGCTCCGGAGGGACCCATCACAGTTACAAATTCACCTTCTTTTACATCCAAATCTACATCCCGTAGCACATAAGTTTTCACAAAATTGTTTGAATAATACTTAAAAACACCTTTTAATTTCAGCATAATATTCTCCTGTTTTTTATTTGTTAATAATAATAAAGCAAATAATGTGCCATGCCTTTAATGCCTTGAAGGATAGGATGTTAGAATATGGAACGAGTAATAGTTGGAGCGAATATCGTACGATAACGAACAGTAGGTGTGCTTTTACGTACAGATGATTTTTATGCTATAAAATAAAAAAAGCCCCATGTTCGGGGCTTTTATTTGATAATTTATATCTGATGTTAAATTATTTCATCAGGATCATTTTTTTTGTGCTGGTATATCTGCCTGCCTGCATCTTATAGTAATAAACACCACTGGAAACACTTTTTCCTTCATTATCATTTCCGTTCCAGACAATGTTATGATTATCAGCTTCAAGATGTTTGTTTATCAGAGTTTTTACATATTGCCCTGTAATGTTATAAACATCAATTTTAACATCAATTGCTTCTTTCAAAGTAAAACTGATTGTTGTAGTTGGATTGAATGGATTGGGATAGTTTGCTCCAAGTTCTGTTGCTAAGATTGGAACATTACTTCCGGAACTGGCTCCCTGATAAATAAAAGATACTTCAATAATTTCAGATTCACCTTCATCATAGAATGCGGAAACACCAGCAGTATATGTTTGTCCAACGACAAGTCCGGTATATTGCCAGAAAGTATTTGTAGCCATACCTGTATAAACAGCATCAAGATAGACATTGTAACCTACCAAATCACGAGAATAAACTGTTTGATTAAGGGTGATATATTCTACATCGGGCAGAGTAGATGCAACACGAGTTGTACCGGAACCAAAATTTGCTGTAAATTTCTTGGCTTTCACAATTTCATCAGTTGCATCTCCTATAATCCATAGATCCATCAAAAAGTCACCAATTGTTGATAAACCAAATGCGGAATAATCCGGAA
>CAYWPW010000039.1:0-11321 GCA_964460095.1 uncultured Candidatus Cloacimonadota bacterium | reverse complement strand
TTTCCTTTCCTCACCAGGATGAATATATTGATAAATATGGTTCTTTGATTGGGAAAGACTGGTTTTACTTTATAAAGATGTTTGATACTTCCGGAAATTTTTCCATCTCAGATACTGTTTGTTACAACCTGCTTAATAAACCTGTATTAATTGAACCACCTGATAATAACGAACCAATGCCTTTGGATAGTTTATATTTCAAATGGTGGGATGATCCGAATGTTGTAACATTTCGTTTACTTTTATTCGATTCAAATTATGATATAATCTGGCAATATGAACCAACCGGACAGCCAAATGCCGGTTCTGCTTACGAAATTGAATATGATGGACCAACAATCCAACCTCAACAAATTTTATGGCGAGTTGATGCCTTTGGATATACAATGACTCATGAGGTGGAAGATAAATGGTACACAATATTTTCTGGTTCAGAATCGGAAGAACGAAGACTGAATTTCCGTTAACTAAATGCTTGACTTAATAAAAGTGAAAAATTTTTTGGAGTTTCAAAAGGAGAATATATGAGGAAGAAAATCACATTGTTTTTACTCTTTATTTTGGCAGTTGTCATCTGGGCACAAACAGGAACATCCACTTCATCACTCTCTACACAAGGATTTGCAACAAGCTCTGCATATTTATATTCCGGTACTTTAGCAAGTGCTGACCAGCTCAAGATAAAATCTTATATCTGGGGACAAGTAAGAAAACCGGGACTCTATATTGTTCCTGATGATACTGATGTTTTAACCTTGATCTCTTTAGCAGGAGGTCCTACAGAAAACGCCAAACTTTCTAAAATAAGAATTATTCGTCCAACTTCCGAAGGTGAAAAAATCATCTGGTTAGATTTGAAAGAATATATGGAAACCGGAAATGAAGATTTGATTCCAATCTTATCTCCCGGAGATACGGTTATTGTTTCCGGAACAGTTTTCTATGCCTTCACAAAATGGGCTGATTTTCTTTCTAAAGCTGCAATATTTTTGAGTGTTTATGTTACAATTTCAAATATAAAATAATTGGGGTATTATGCAAAATCAATATCTAGAGCAAACAGAAGAACAGGAAGTTAAATTAACTGATTATTTACATATTATTTCCAGATACAAATGGCTGGTTCTCACAATTTTCCTGGTTGTAATTTTATCAGCATTTTATTATACCATAAAATCACCAAGAATTTATAAAGCAACTTCAACGATTTTGCTGGAAACAAGTAAGACCAGCAACCTGCTTTTTTCACCTATGATGACAACCCAGACAACTTTGAATAACAATATTGAAATTCTGAAAAGTCGTCCGGTTATGAGTATTGCATATCAGATTTTACAGCAACACCCGGACTTCGTATCTTTTCCAATAAATGAAGATAAAGAACCGGATTTTGATCCAATAAATTATTTTAAAGATATCATAGATATCGAGTCCCAAAGAGAAACAGACATCTTATCTATCAGTTTCGAATCAACAAATCCTGTTGAAGCAATGGCTCTGGCAAATGCTGCAGCAAATGCTTTAATGTTACAAGACACAGACTATGCACGAATCGAATTCAAAAACGTGAGAGAATTCCTGGAAAACAGATTAGATGAAAATGAACGACGTTTGAGAACATCTGAAGAAGATTTACGAGCTTATAAAATCGAACATGGAATTTCAATGCTCTCTGAAGAAACAGTGAAATTAATCGAACGTTCTTCTGATTTGGAACTTTTGCTTTCATCAGCTGAGACGGAACTTGAAATTGCTATAGAACATCTGACTTATTTAACCGGTGAACTTTCCGCTCAAGATGTTTTACTTGCTGATGTAAATTCTATTTTAGCTTCTCCTCTTTTGGAACAACTAAGAAATGAAATCGTTTCAAACCAGGCAAAATATCTCAAATTTCTTACAAAAGCAGAATACACACCCGACCATCCGGAATTACTTGCTCTAAATGAAGAGATAGAAAAAGCTAAAATTAAATTGAATACAGAAATTCAACAAATTACTACTGTGAAGGCAGGAACTTCAGATCCTCTGATTTACAGAAGCGATCTTATCCAAAAAATTTCAACTGCTAAAATCAACCAGAATATTGCGGAATCTAAAGTAGAAAATTTAAGAAAAATAGCTGAAGACTATAGTAGGAAAATGACAACTTTACCGGATACTGAAGTTGACCTCGCCAGGTTACAAAGAAATTATTCGATAAATGAAAAAACATATTCCATGCTCATCGAAAAATATGAAGATGCAAAAATTGCCGAGAAATCTAAAATCGGTATTATTCGTATGGTAGAAGAAGCCCAAATTCCTAAAAATCCGATCAAACCAAATAAGAAGATGAACATGATAATTGCGTTCGTTCTTGGTGCCGGTTTGGGAATTGGTCTCGCTTTTTTACTTCACTCTTTAGATAGCAAAATCCGAACTTTCGATGATGTAAGAAACTATGTTTCTTTACCAACTTTAGGTACCATTCCTTACATCACAGTTCATGATGCGGACCTCGATCATATGGAAAAAATGATGAAACAAAGTGATGGAAAAGCCAAAGATGAATTAGCTACTATACGGCAACAGATGGAAGCTAAAATAATCACTCATTATGCTCCCAAATCCTCTACTTCAGAATCATTCAGGATGCTGAGAACAAACATTGTTTCCAGAAAAGAACCAAATAAACCTTTAACATTTTTAATATCGAGTTCCGGACCTAAAGAGGGAAAAACCACTATCATCTCAAATCTTGCTGTAACTTTATCCCAGATGGACGAGAGAGTTATATTAGTTGATCTTGACCTGCGACGCCCCATGATTCATAAATTATTCGATTTTGAAAAAGAAAATGGCATCAGTGACTTATTAATGGATAAATCAAAAAAAATTGAAACCATCATAAAAAAATCAAAAATAGCAAATCTCGATGTAATCACTTGTGGTCTTATTCCTCCGAATCCTTCTGAATTGTTGTCTTCAAAAAGACTGGATGAAGCGCTTTCCTATTTAAAACAAAAATATGATTACATTATGTTGGATTCACCTCCAACAATGGCAGTTACAGACTCGATGATCATCTCCAAAAAAGCAGATGTTAGAGCGTTAGTAGTTAGAATCGGTCAAGCAGATAAAGTGGTTATCAAAAGAATCAAAGAGATGCTGGAAAATATAAATATGACTTTTACAGGTGCAATCATTAATGGAATCCATCCTCAAAAATACTACAGCCGGTATGAATATAATTATTACTATTATTACTATTATGGAAAAGAAGAACTAAAAAAGAATGGAAATGTATCGAAAATCTCACGCAAAGATAAATCTGTTTCTGGATATCATAAAAAAAAGAAGTGATGGTTTTCATCAGATAAGAACAATTTTCTCTGAAATTGAACTTTTTGATTCAATAACATTTACTTTGACAGAAAATAATGCTATTAAGATTTTGGCGTGCAAAAATTTTATTAAAATTGAGGATAATTTAGTTTATAAAATTGCGTTCTTTATAAAGAAAAAATATGATGTGAGAAAAGGTGTGAACATAAAATTAGAGAAGAATATCCCTATTGCTGCGGGTTTGGGTGGAGGTAGTAGTAATGCTGCACAAACCATTTTGGCACTTTCAGAATTGTGGGATTTGGATTTATCTGAAAATGAGATGAATGAAATTGCTTCTAAGTTTGGAAGTGATATTAACTTTTTTTTAGTTGGAGGATGCGCTTTGGGTGAAGGAAGAGGAGAAAAAATTACTCCTCTTAACGATATTGAAATTAATAATATTTTATTGATTAATCCCGGATTTGCGATTTCCAGCAAAGAAGCTTATGAAGCAACTACGATTTCAGATAATGAAAATTCAAATTGGAAAAAACTGCTTAAATCAGGAAATATATCCTTCTGTTACAACAAATTAGAAGAAACAATTTGTGAAAGATTTTCCGAAATACAGAATATAATCAAATATTTACAGGAAAATGGTGTGCAAAAAACAATGCTGTCTGGCAGTGGAGCCACTGTTATTGGTTTTTGCCCGAATTATTACACAGCGAATAAAATTGCGAATTATTATTCCAAAAAAGGATATTGGAATCTTATAACCAAAACTAAAAGGAGAACAAAATGAACATTACAGATGTTAAAGTTTTTATCCGAGAAGGAAATCAAAATCAACTTAAGGCTTTCGTAAACATTGTGATCGACGATGCTTTTATTGTCAGGAACATCAAAGTAATCGAAGGTGAAAATGGTCTTTTTGTGGCAATGCCCAGCCGAAAATTAAGCAATGGTGAATATCGAGATATCGCTCATCCCATCAATACTGAAACCAGGAAACAGATCGAGGAATTAATAATTTCAAAATACAAAGAGGTTCTAAAAGACGCACTCTCTGCAGTAGGAGCAAGCGAAACTAATGTAGAATAAATATGTACTCAAGGTTAAAAATATTCTCCGGGAATGCAAATATCGAGCTTGCGAATGAAGTAGCAAAATATGCCGGCATTCCCCTCAGCGACGCAGAAGTTTTTAAATTCTCTAATGATAATACATTTGTTAAAATAAATGAGAACGTTAGAGGAGCAGATACTTTTATAATTCAGCCAACATGTTATCCTGTTAACGATTGCTTGATGGAGCTTCTCATTATGATCGATGCTTTGAAAAGAGCATCAGCTCAGAGAATCAACTGCGTTATTCCCTACTTCGGTTATGCCAGAACAGATAAAAAGGACCAACCTCGAGTTCCAATAACTGCCAAGTTGATAGCAGATATTTTAACGACTGCCGGTGCAAACCGGATTGTGGCGATGGATTTACATTCCAGCCAGATTCAGGGATTTTTCAATATTCCGGTCGATCATCTTTCAGCTCTGCCAATTTTTACCAGGTATTTTAAGGCTCATCTGGATTTGACTGATGCAGTTGTCGTATCACCGGATACAGGTGGAACAGATAGAGCTCGCTCTTTGGCTAAAAAATTGAGATGCGGTATAGCTATCGGAGACAAACGTCGAACTGGAAATGACAATAAATCTGTAGTCTTAAATATCATTGGTGATGTGAAAGACAAAACAGCTATTATTTTTGACGACATCATAGATACTGGTGGCAGTCTTACAAAAATTGCCAAAGTTCTGATAGAGCAAGGAGCAAAAAAAATCTTTGCTGCCTGCTCTCACGGAATTTTATCTGGAGATGCAGTCAAGAACCTTGAAAATTCTCCTATTGAAAAATTATTCATAACCAACTCAATTCCTTTATCTGATAAGGATAAGGTGAATTGCAAAAAAATCGTGCAATTATCAATAGCAGAACTTCTGGCTATTGCTATAAAAAAAATACATACGGAAGAATCATTAAGCATATTGTTTAGATAGATTCCTAACGGAGGAAATAGTGAACTTAAATCTTGAAGCTGAACTTCGCAAAAAAGGTAAAAGATCAGATTTAAATGAATTACGTAAAGCCGGATTCATACCCGGCATTATTTATGGTGAAGGACAAGAAGGAATTCCGATTTCTATTCCCAAAATCTCCTTCCTCAAATTATACAAAAAAACCATCGGTGAAATGGTTTTCTATGATATTTCTGTTGATAATAAAAAAATCAAAACTATTATTAGAGAAAAACAAATTCATCCGGTTTCAAGAGAAATTCTGCATATCGATTTCTTAGAACTTCATAAAGGAAAAGAAATCACTTTAGAAGTCCCGATCAAGATTATTGGTGATGCACCCGGTACTCATGAAGGCGGACTTCTGGAAGTGCTCGTTAGAAAAATAGAAATTTTATGCCTGCCAAAAGATGTTCCCGAAGAAATTGAGGTGGATGTTTCTAACTTAGAAATTGGTGATGTCATTCATTTTTCGCAAATCAAATCGGAAGATATGCAAACAAAATTGTCTGGTGATACAACTATCGTAGCAGTTCGCGCTCCAAGAAAAATTGAAGAAGCTGAAAAAGCTGAAGAAATTGAAGAGGAAGCCGCCGAAGCCGGAGAAGCTACTGAAGAAAAAACTGAAGAAACTACCGATTGATGAAATTAATTGTCGGACTTGGTAACCCAGGAAAGAAATACAAAAATAACAGACATAATGTGGGTTATCTCCTTTTGGAAAGATTTAGCAATAAAACCGATCTTTCTTTTAAGAAACGAATGAAATATGATTTCATCAAAAATTCTGATGCGGTTTTCATTAAACCAAAAACATATATGAATAGAAGTGGAAATGCAGTTACATCGGTTTTTTCCAAATATAAATTTGATGATATTCTTGTAGTTGTGGATGATGTGAATCTTCCTCTTGGAGAAATCAGGTTGCGTAAAGAGGGAGGATTTGGAGGTCATAACGGGCTGAGATCAATTGCAGAAGCTCTCGGTTATGATGAATTCAAGAGACTCAGAATTGGCGTTAGTATCCCGGAGAATAAAAATCTTTCAGATTATGTTCTTTCCGATTTCTCTCAAGATGAACTTCAGATTCTGGAAATAGTACTGGATTTTTCCGAAGCTCTTTTAAATGAATATTTGAAAAAAGATTTTAGCGGAATGCTGAATTATTATAGTAAATCTAAAGAATCCTATTCTGAGCAAATCTCAAAAGCTCAGAATCAATAGACCAAAGGAGGTTAAATGCAAAAAAAGTATGAAAGTATGGTAGTTTTTTCACCATCTTTAACTGATGAAGCTTTAAAAGAAGCAAATGAAAAAATTCTTTCTTTCATCAAAGAGAATGGTGGTGAAATATTGAAAACAGATGAATGGGGCAAGAAAACTCTTGCTTATGAAATCAAAAAATTTAACGAAGGTTTTTACTTTGTAAATTATTTCAATCTTGAACCTGCCAAAACTCATGATCTGGAAAGAACTTACAGATTGAATGAAAACATCATTCGTTATAACCTTTTAGCTAATGATTAACAGGAGGAAAAAATGGCTAAAGAATTGAGATTACCAAGGATTAACAGTGTGATAATTAGTGGTAGATTAACCCGGGACGTGGAGTTGCGATATACACAGAGTGGAACTCCTGTAGCAAAAGTTCCCATTGCTTTTGATCGTAGTTACAAAGATGCATCTGGCGAGTGGCAACAAGAAGCAAGCTTCATGGATGTTGTTGTCTGGAGCAAACGTGGTGAGCAATGCGCTGAATATCTTAAGAAGGGAAGTCCTGTGCTTATAGAAGGTTATCTTAAAACACGAACTTACACTGATAAAGATAATCAAAATCGTAAAATTGTGGAAATTGTAGCACAACGAATCAATTTCTTAGAAAAATCTGAAATAGTCGCTCAAGCATCTGAGGAACAAACAGAAAAGAAGGTAAATGAAAAAGCACCTGCTGCAACAACCACAGATGATGAGGTTCCTTTCTAAAAAAAATTGGAGAATATGATGCAGGAAAAAGTCGAAAAAGTCGAAAAAGTCGAAAAAAGCATACAACCCTCTGTAGCAAAACCTGAAGCAAAACCTGAAGAGAGAAAAAAATATATACCCAGAGGTCAGGGAAGAACTAAATACTCGAGACCCGGAAGTAAATTTTCTAACAAAAAATTCTTTTTCAAGAAGAAAGCATGTTTCTTCTGCAAAAACAAAAAAGTTGAGATAGATTATAAAGACGTTTCCTTAATGAAAAGATTTGTTGCTGTAAATGGAAAAATTACACCTCGCAGATTTTCGGGAACGTGTGCCAAACACCAGAGAAAATTGGCTACTGAAATCAAAAAAGCACGTCAGATGGCATTAATTCCGTTTATCGAACAATAATAGAAGTGATTTCAATTGCTGTATTATCTGCTTTAATAGCATTGTTTTCCCCTTTCTGGGGCTTGATCTTTATAATTAATTTTGGTTATAAATACCAAAATCAGAAAATCGTGTTTTATTGTGTATTTGCAGGTTCGATAATTTTCTTAATGATAATTGGTAAATTTTTCGATATTATTACGCTTTTTGATATATTGATTGGTGTGGGAATTTCTTCAGCTTATTATTTCCGAAACATCCAAAGAAAATATGATTATAAGAAAACCATATTAATCATATCATTTGCCAATATCGGATACGCCATTGTTCGTCATCTTGTATTTGGAAAAATCTTACTCATGAATCTGAATGAAGTTTTCCAACAATATGCGGAATTGATAAAATCCAACTTTCAGGAAAACAGCGAACAATTCTTCCTGGCATTGGAAATTACTGAAAAAGCTAAATTATTTATGATAAATTATTATCCGGCAATCTGGGCGATAACGATAATCTTTGCAATATACCTTGCATCGATTTTTTTCTCTAAAAAAGCCATGAAAAAATGGGAACATAAAAAAGTTCGATTACCATTTTTCCTGGTTTATATTCTTATTGCAGTCCTGATTTTTGTTATCTTCCCAAACACAAGAAAAATCGGTATGAATGGCTTATTGATGCTAACACCTTTGTTTCTTATTCAAGGAATTTCTTTGTTAGATTTCTATACTGGCAATTTTTTCAAGAAACATAGAATCTTCCTTATTTTCTTCATTTTATCAGTGATTTTGAATTATTATTTAATAATTCTTTTAGCATTCACAGGCTTATTGGATATGTGGTTCAATTTTAGAAAAATCGAAATATCGGAGGATTTAAATGAAAGTAATCTTAGTTAAAGATATAGCAAAAATGGGTTTAGCAGGAAGCGTCATAAAAGTAGCTGATGGTTATGCAAGAAACTTTCTGCTTCCTAAAAAATTGGTGATTTTAGTTACTAAAAACAACTTAGCAAAAATCGAAACTATCAAGAAAAAAGCAGAGCTGGAAAAACTGGAAATCGAAAATCATTTTAAAGCATTAGCTTTGAAAATCAGTGATATCACGCTAAAATTCACAAGAAAAGCTGATGAGAATGATCATCTTTTCGGTTCAGTTTCAGAAAATGATATTGTGAAATCTTTAGCAGAAAAAGGAATTGAAATCCATAAATCTGTTGTGGATATTCAAAAACATCTTAAAGAAATAGGTTCTTTTGATGTGCAAATAGCTTTCTCCTTGGAAATTACTGCCAATTTAAAAGTTAATATTGAAAAAGAATAATCTGAATGGAGGTAATGTGAAAAAAGTATTAAAAACATTAGCAACAATCTTAGGATGGGTTATCCTGTTCGCTGCTTTTGCTTCGCTGGGTTTTTTCACTGACGAACCGGAAATCGGTGTTCCGATATATTTTATCTTTTTCCTGATAGTATTTGGACTTGTCTTTCTTTATACAAAAAAGCGTCATAAGAAACAACAAGCTAATCCAAAAGTAATAAATTTGCTTCAGAAAATTTTTGGTGCGATTCTTGTTCTTCTCGCTTTGTTCAGTCCCTCAATAGTTTTTGGAAAAGCCAATTTCCCGTTTTTTTCCTATTTTTTGATTACTGTAATCACAACCGTATTAATAGCAATCGGAACTATCGCTATCTCAATTATTCATAACTCAAAAGAAAAAAGTGCAGTTTCAATACTCTTGGGTTATCTTTTGCTAATTGTGATTTCTGCAATTCCGGCTATTGGTGTTTTGCAGAGTAACGCAATATTGGATGTTTTTTCTAATGCTTATAGCGCACTCGGTTTTGCTTACTGGGCTTCTCTGTCTGTAGCAGTTTTTTCATGGTGGGGAATTTCTCTTTTCTTTAAGAAAGAATAAATCATGGATTTTATTTCTGCCGGTAATGTCCTTCAGAAATTAGTTCTCGACATTGCCGGACCTGAATTCAGAAATTTAGTGAAGATTGCTTTTAGCTGGAAAAAAATTGTCGGTAAAATTTTAGCTGAAAGAACTTCCATCCATAAACTGGAAAAAAAAGTACTTTTTGTATCCGTTACAAATAATGTCTGGATGCAGGAATTAATTCTGAACAAAAGTAAAATAATCGAAAAAATAAAAACAGTTTTGAATGTGGAAATTGAAGATATCATTTTTTTTATAAAACAGAGAAAAAAGAGAATTCGTTCTGTTTAATCTGAAACTGAAATGATTAACTCGGATAAACTTAGCAACGAACAAAACGAACAAAATCTAAATATATGAAAAAAAGT
Organism: uncultured Candidatus Cloacimonadota bacterium; assembly: GCA_964460095.1. Classification (GTDB taxonomy): domain Bacteria; phylum Cloacimonadota; class Cloacimonadia; order Cloacimonadales; family TCS61; genus JABMPU01. The sequence goes on along the minus strand of CAYWPW010000039.1, from coordinate 1,275 downwards.
TCGTTATTGTTAGTGTTTGTTAGTTGCCAAAAAATTCTTTTGCCCAAGAATGTAAGGATTTAGAATCAAGTGACTAAAATAGCGATATCTATCTTAAACGCAGATTTTAATAATCTCCAACAAGAAATTTTAAAAATCCAGGATGCTGAAGCAGATATCCTTCATCTGGATGTAATGGATGGTCATTTTGTGCCGAATCTAACCTTTGGACTTCCAATTATCAAACAAATAAAAGACATCAGTAAAATTCCTGTGGATGTTCATCTCATGGTTTCCAATCCGCAAAATTATCTGGAAATTCTCGCTGACTGGGGAATTGAATACGTTTCTATTCACCAGGAAGTTGTGCATCATTTACATCGTCAAATTTCAGTTCTGAAATCGAAAAAAGTGAAAGCTGGCATTGCTTTAAACCCGGCAACTCCGATTGAAACGGTTTTCCCGATTCTGCCTGAACTCGATTTTGTGCTTTTGATGAGTGTTAACCCCGGTTTTGGAGGACAGAAATTCCTGCCGCTTGTTTATAAGAAAATCACGGAATTAAGAAATGTTGCTGCTTCTATAAATCCGGATTTAGAAATCGAAGTGGATGGCGGTGTAAATAACGATAATGCTTCGAAATTAGTAGAAACCGGAGCAGATATTCTAGTTTCCGGTTCTTACATTTTTGGAAGCACTGATTATAAAAAACAAATTTTAAGTTTACGAACTTAATATAAATCTATCATTTTTTTAAGGTTCAATTATGTTCAATAATCTAACAGATAAATTTGAAATAATTTTTAAGAAACTGCGTGGACACGGCAAGCTTTCCGAGCAGAATATTCAAGATTCAATGCGTGAAGTTCGGCGAGCACTTCTGGAAGCAGATGTAAACTTCAAAATCGTCAAGAATTTCATTTCTGAAGTAAGTAAAAAAGCTGTTGGCAAAGAAGTGATGAAAAGCCTGACTCCTGGTCATCAGGTCGTAAAAATTGTTCATGAGCAACTCATAAATCTAATGGGAACGGAAATATTTCCTGTTAAACTTCCTGATAATCGTTTGAATAAAATCATGTTGGTTGGATTGCAGGGTTCCGGTAAAACCACAACCTGTGCCAAAATTGCCAATCTTTTCAGGAAGCAATCATTCAACCCGATGATGGCTGCTTGTGATATCTATCGTCCTGCTGCTATTCATCAATTACAAGTTCTGGGTAAACAATTGGATATTCCTGTTGTGGCAGATGAAAAATCTAAAAACGTGATAAAAATCGCCAAAACAGCTGTGAAAAA
>CAYWPW010000038.1:6313-11435 GCA_964460095.1 uncultured Candidatus Cloacimonadota bacterium | reverse complement strand
TAAAATAGAATCTTTGGATTTTCTTACTCTCACAGATAGGAACGGAATAGTTCTTCTGCGAGCAAATAATCCGGAATTATTTGGAGATAACCCGGTACATGATGAAATTTTAGAAAAAGTAATAAACCAAGAAAAAATAGTGGCAGCGACCCAGATATTTTCTAAAAAAGAATTGTTGCTGGAAAATGAGAAACTTCCGAAGCAAGCTCGAATTGAATTAATTAAAACACCTAAAGCAAGAAAAAGATTGGAGCAGGAGGAAACTTCCGGAATGGTTATAAAGGCAGCAGCTCCAATTTTTGATTATGAAGGAAGATTGATTGGAGTTTTGTATGGTGGAATCCTTCTGAACAGGAATTTTGAAATCGTTGATAAGATCAAAGATATTGTTTATCGAAGAGAAACTTATAAAGGAAAGGATATTGGCACAGCAACTATTTTTCAGGATGATCTTCGCATCTCGACCAATGTAAAAACAATTGATGGAGAAAGAGCAATTGGAACGCGAGTTTCTGAAGAAGTTTACAATCAGGTTCTGATCAAAGGAAACCCCTGGATTCACAGAGCTTTTGTTGTAAATAATTGGTACATTACTGCTTATGAACCAATAAAAAATATCAATGATGAGCTTATAGGGATTTTGTATGTAGGAATCTTGGAAGAAGAATTTACAGATATGCAACGTGATACTTTGTGGACTTTTCTGTTGATTACTTTTGCCGGTATTATTGTCTCTTTTGTAATTTCTTATTTTCTGGGAAACAGCATAGTCAGACCAATAAAGTGTCTTGTTTCTGCATCGCATTATTTGGCATCGGGAGATTTAAGTCATCGAGTCGAATGTAAATCTAAAGACGAATTTGCTGAATTGGGCAGCACATTCAATTTTATGGCAGATTCCATCAAAGAAAGAGACCAGAAATTAATGGAATATACAGAACAAAAAATTATGAAATCCGAAAGACTGGCAATGGTAGGTCAATTGGCTGCAGGTGTGGCTCATGAAATTAATAATCCGCTTGGCAGTATCCTGATTTACAGCAGTCTTATCTTAGAGGATTTGCCCGAAGACTCCCCTGAAAAAGAGAATCTTGAAAAAATTGTGGAGCAAACAACCAGATGCAAGAAAATCGTCAGAGGACTGCTCGATTTCTCCCGTCAGACAGAACCGGAGATGAAGCAGGATGATATTCATCATGTAATCGAGGATGTACTTTCGCTTGTTAAAAATCAATCTTTATTTCAGAATGTTAAGATTACTAAGAAATATACTCAGGCGTTACCGAACATTATGTATGATAAGGCTAAGATTCAGCAGGTATTTGTTAATATCCTGCTTAATGCAGTGGAATCGATGGAAGGTCAGGGAGAATTAATCATTGAAACCGGTTATTCTACCGATGAAAAATTTATTAATGTGAATTTTACAGATACCGGATACGGCATCAAAAAAAAGAATATGAAGAAAATATTCGATCCCTTTTTCTCGGCAATTCACAAGCCCCACAGCACAGGTTTGGGACTATCAATAAGCTACGGGATCATCAAAAAACACAAAGGAAATATCAGCGTCGTAAGTGAAGCGGGACAGGGTTCCACTTTTATTATCAGCTTGCCGATTGAGGAGCAAAATGGATAAGAATATTGATATTTTGGTAATTGATGACGATAAGCACATGCGTGATGGCTGCGATCAGATTCTCAGAAAAAGCCAATATAAAGTAGTACTTGCTGAAGATGGTTTTCAGGGTCTGGAATTTATGAAGAATAAAGTTTTTGATCTAGTAATTCTGGATTTAAAAATGCCCGGAATCGACGGTATGGAAGTTCTTAAAAAGATAAAAACCAGTAATCCTGATACTTTTGTAATTGTTATCACAGGTTATGCTTCGGTGGAATCTGCAGTTCAGGCAATGAAAATAGGAGCGAATGATTTTCTGCCAAAACCTTTTACTCCAGAAGCATTAAGGATTATTGTTAAACGCGTTATTGAAAAAAGGAAGCTTCTATTGGAAAATATCTACCTGCGGGAGCAGTTAGATTCATATATTGGAATGGATGATTTTATCGGTGAAAGCAAACCCATGATAAAAATCAAAGAGTTAATAAGAAAAGTGGGACCAACCGATAGTACTGTTTTAATTTCAGGTGAGAGTGGAACAGGAAAAGAACTGGTTGCCAGAGCAATTCACCGAAATAGTCCGCGTAAAAATAAACCTTTTATAACTGTGGATTGTGGAAGCCTGGTGGAAACCCTTTTTGAGAGTGAGCTTTTTGGTCATGTTAAGGGTTCGTTCACAGGAGCTATTGCATCTAAACACGGGAAATTTGAATTAGCGAATACAGGAACTTTATTTTTTGATGAGATTGGAAATATAGGTACAAATATCCAGGGAAAACTCCTGCGAGCAATTCAGGAGTGTGAAGTTACAAAAGTCGGTAGTAATCAAACAATCAAAATCGATGTCCGCATTATTTCAGCAACGAATATCGATCTTATCAAAGGCATTAAAGAAGAAACCTTTCGCGAAGACCTGTTTTACAGGCTGGCTGTGATTCCTATCAATTTACCGCCCCTGCGGGTTCGAAAAGACGATATCCCTTCCCTGGTGAATTACTTTCTGAATAAATACAACAAAAAAAGAGGGAAGCAAATTAAATCAATGTCCTCCCAAGCTATGCAAACTCTTGTAAATTATGATTGGCCCGGAAATGTGAGGGAATTGCAAAATACGATCGAGCGTGCGGTTGTGCTTGCTAAAGGTGATGTTATCACACCAGCGGATATTTTTCATTTCTCTTATGTTAGTTCAAAAAACCAATCAACTACTTTAGCTTCTGCTGAAAAAGAACATATTTTAAAGATATTGAAAGATTGTAATTGGAATAAAAGTAAAGCAGCGAATTTGCTCAAGATAGATCGTAAAACCCTGCGTATGAAAATCGAAAAATATGAAATAATTGCTGAGTCTGTTGATTGAACCCACGAAATACAAGAAAAAACGCGAAAAATTTTTTCTTTAAAAACTAGTTCAACCAATTCAACCAGCTTTGAGGAATAATTCACCAAGGTTGGGGTGATAATCCTCACTGTTTTTAGATTCATTTAGTTTTACTTTCTTTTTCAGGAAGCAATAAAATCTCACAACTACCATCATATCAAAAAGTTAGAAAATCCATTTCATCTTTACAACCTTTTGGCATAGAATTTGCCATCTATTGGGGCATGAAATCAAAAATTATCAGAATCCTTATTATTGATGATGAGCATTATATTTGCGATTCCTGTAGCCAGGTTTACATTAAAGATGGTTATCAGGTTGATACTGCAAATGATGGTCTTACCGGAATAAAGAAAGTTAAAGAATTTAACCCGGACCTTGTTCTGGTTGATCTCAAAATGCCCGGAATGAGTGGTATGCAAGTTCTGGAAGAGATGAAAAAGATCGATCCAACTATTGTTTCGGTAGTCATAACCGGATATGCTACGATAGATTCAGCAGTGGAAGCGATGAAAAGAGAGGCATTCGATTTTTTACCAAAACCATTCACTCCTAACGAACTCCGATTGGTTACACGTAGAGCTTTAAAAAAGAGACAGTTAATTCTCGAAACAAATAGATTGCGAGAAGAAAAAGATAGAATGAAAGAAAATTTCATCAGTATGGTCTCTCATCAGCTTAGAACTCCGCTGGTAGCTGTTCAACAATATTTTGAAGTAATTCTTGGAGGCATGGTAGGAGCTGTTTCTGAAGAACAAAAAAATATGATGAATCGTTCAAAAATCCGTATTGATGAATTGATAAAACTAATAAAAGAGTGGCTTGACTTTGCCAAAATCGATGCCAATAAACTGGTTGCTGAATTAAAGCCAACAAATTTAATTCCAATCCTAGCCAAAGTTCTGGATACTTTGCAACCATTAGCTGAACAGAATAATGTAACTTTGAAAATGGATATTCCTGAAAACCCGGCATTAATATCCGGCAATGCAAATGTTCTGGAGCAGGTCTTTCTGAATTTAGTGGAAAACGGCATCAGGTATAATAGGGATAAAGGAAACGTAACCATCAAAGCAGGAATGGAAAACGGATATGTGAGAGTGGAGATTTCCGATACCGGAATAGGAATTTCTCAGCAGGAATTACCATTTATATTCGAGCAATTCTATCAGGTTAACCAAGTCGGAAGAACAGATGGAACCGGTTTGGGTTTGTGTATTGTAAAGAGGATTATTGATGCTCATTCAGGAGAAATAAAAGTAACAAGCGAACCAGGTAGAGGAACGGTTTTTTCAGTTCTTCTGCCGGAAATAAAGGAGGAACAAAATGAAAGGTAAGATTTTAATGATTGATGATGATGCGGATTTTCGTGAAGCCACAGCCAAGATACTGAAATTCCGAGGGTATGATGTTGTAAGTGCTGCAAACGCCAGAGAAGCAAGGTTGATGTTGAAAAAGGAAAAACCAGATTTGATTATACTGGATATTATGCTTCCGGATTATGATGGTTTTTCATTATGCGCGGAAATAAAGGAAAATACGGATTTCTTTGAGATTCCCATCCTGATTTTAACTGCAATGAACGCTGAAAAAGCTCAGAAGAAATACGCTGAAAAAATAGCTCTTCATCACCAGGCAGATGAATTTGCGGAAAAACCCATAGAACCCAAAGAACTGATAGCTCGGGTTCACGGTTTAATGACCCGAAGCCAGGTCGTTAATTCGGATTTTTCCGATAAGACAAAGATATTATTCATTGATAGTGATCATGAATTTATGCGTTCTATGCGAAAAATTCTGGAAGGCAAAGATTATGAAGTCGAAACCACCGATACCGGAAAAGGCGGGATAATGATGATTAAAACCATGTCTCCGCAACTGATAATTATTGATCCGATTCTTTCAGATATTGATGGGTTCTCTGTTTGCCGTGAACTGAAATCCGAAAAAAAAACTTTTCATATTCCCATTCTTATGGTTACTGCTTTTACTCAGCAATTGAGTGATCCTGACTTTGCTAAAACCTTAGCTGCCAATCATAAAGTGGATGAATTCATCCCAAAACCCATAAAACCCGAACAACTATTGAAAAAAATACAACAATATGCCTAATCCCGAAT
>CAYWPW010000038.1:4185-6213 GCA_964460095.1 uncultured Candidatus Cloacimonadota bacterium | reverse complement strand
TAATTTTAAGCAGGAATCAGGAATGAAACTAAAAGAAAATAGCGAAATAAAACCTAAAATCTTGTTAGTTGACGATGACCCGGATTTTCTGTTCTCAACAAAAATCATTCTTGAAAACAGCGGTTATAAAATAATAACTGCTGCCAATGGAAAACAAGGAATAAATAAAGCAAAATCAGAGCAACCGGATTTGATTGTTCTGGATGTAATGCTACCGGATTATGATGGCTTTTCAATCTGCAGAGAATTAAAAGACAGTCCTGAAACCGTACAGATACCGGTGATTATCCTTACTTCCATAAGTAAGAGACGAGATGGAAGTTATGCAGATGTGATCGCCTATTGTCATAAAGCTGATGAATTTCTGGAAAAACCAGTTAATAAAGATGAACTGCTTTTCAGCGTTAAAAAACTGCTTAAAAAGAAAAATACAAAATTCTCCAATCCCAAGAAAAAAAAATCAGTTCTTATTGCTGATATGGATTCTGGTTTTATCTCGAAACTTGAAAAAGTTTTATCCGCTGATTTTGAAGTATTTATTGCGGAAAGTGGTATCGAAGCTCTGAAAATGGCACAAGCTTTTTTGCCGAATTTGATCCTGCTGGAGATAACCCTTCCGGATAGAGACGGATTTTCTGTTTGCTACGAAATCAAGAGTGATCCCAAGACTCATCATATTCCGGTTATTCTTGTGAGTGAGATCAACAAAGAACTTACACACGCTGATTTTGCTGCAAAAGTTGCTTTTGAACATAAAGCGGACGATTTCATAGCAAAACCGATTAAGCCTGTCCAACTCGCAAAAGCTGTGAAAAAGAAATTGAGCTTCTGAATTATGCAGCAAATTAAAACTTTGAAAGAGATTGTCAGTCATGTAAAAGGTAGCAGGAAAAGGCTTGTCGTGGCTGGAGGAAACGTTCATTCAGTGATTCAATCCATAGCCAAAGGTGTTAGAAATGAAATAATTGGAGCCACCTTAGTTGGAGATAAAGAAGAGATTCTGAAATTATCCGATAAATATGAAATATGTCCGGGTTTATGGAATATTGTTGATGAGAAAGAACCGGCAAAAATAGCAGCGAAATCGGTTGAGCTTATTAAGTCCGGAGAAGCAGATATTTTGATGAAAGGTTTTATCAGTTCTGCTGATTATTCTCATGCAATTCTCAATAGGAATCACGGCTTGGTGGAAGCAGGAGGACTTCTTTCACATGTTGCGGTTGTTCAAATTCCCCAATATCACAAACTGCTTATTATATCGGATGCTGCCATTTTGGTTCAACCTGATCTCTCCCAGAAAATCGCTATGTTAAAGTTTTGCGTAGATATTGCTCATAAGATGGGAATATCAAGACCAAAAGCCGGCATTATTTCCTGTGTGGAGAAACCGAGTTTTAAAATAGATTCCACGATTGATGCTTCAATCATTTGTAAGATGGCAAAGCGGGGACAGATTCAGGGAGTTGAAGTGGATGGACCTCTGGCTTTAGATCTGGCTATTTCCAAAAGATGTGCTCGAGAAAAAAAGTATAAAAGCAATGTTGCAGGTGACTGCGATATTATGATTTTCCCCAATATTTGTTCGGCAAATATTTTTTTTAAGACTGTTACAAACCTGGCAGGTGCAAGGGCGGCTGCAATGGTTGTTGGTGCTTCTGTACCTTGCATTTTAACTTCCAGGTCAGATACTGAAAAATCAAAATTCCTTTCAATTGCCCTTGCTGCTTTGCTTTCCAACAAAAACAAAAATGAAGAAGGGATTTATTTTGGCTGATAGAACTTTCCGAAACCTTCAATGAAATGTCATTCCCGCGAAAGCGGGAATCTAAAAAAAAAAATCGGAAAGTTTACAATGAAAAGAGTATTTTGATAAAATAAATGAGTTATACAAAAAAGAGCGTTTTTCACCTCACCTCGATACTCTCCTAAAAGGAGAGGAAGTTTCAATTCTCCTTCTCCTTGATAGGAGAAGGTCGGGATGAGGTAGATGAGATTCTTCGGAAGTCTGCCTTTGTAAGATTTTCTCAG
>CAYWPW010000038.1:0-4085 GCA_964460095.1 uncultured Candidatus Cloacimonadota bacterium | reverse complement strand
TGCAACCAGGACCATTTTGGAGAATAATTCTTTTGAATGTTTCTGTGCCTATTCAGCAAAAGAATTCCTGGGAAAAGTTAAGGATGTGAAACCCGATTTGATAGTTTTAGATGTTATGATGGAGAGCGATATTGCCGGGCTGGTGGTTGTAAATAAACTCCGCAATCCGGATAGGGATTCTGAATTTTATGAAGTTTCCAGAGTTCCGATTCTAATTGTGACCTCCATGCAGGAAGTTATGAAGGTAAATATTAGTGAGATTGCCGGTACAAAGCTTTTACCTGTGGATGGTTTTCTGGAAAAACCGGTTAAGTATAAAGAACTTCTGGCAAAGGTGAGATCCTTAACAAAAACTGTTTCTTTGGAAGAACTGCTGGCAAAAGCTCAAAAACCCAGTGAAGATGCCATGAAACTCCATCCCTTTTATCGTGGGAAATTGTCGGTTATGCCCAAATGTTGCATCAGGAATTTTGATGATTTTGCCATCTGGTATACACCTGGAGTTGCAGCTCCCTGCAAAGATATTTATGAAAATCCGGAAAAAGTTTATGAACATACGAATAAATCCAATTTTGTCGCTATTGTTTCTGATGGAACCAGAGTTCTGGGTTTGGGAGATATCGGACCCGAAGCAGGCTTACCGGTTATGGAAGGTAAGGCGATTTTGTTCAAATATTTGGGAGGAATAGATGCCTTTCCAATATGTATCGATGCCCATGAACCTGAAGATATCATTACCTTCTGTAAATGGCTTACTCCTACTTTTGGAGGGATAAATCTGGAAGATATCGCCAAACCAAAATGTTTTCATATTTTAGATACTCTTCGCAAAGAAATGAGAATTCCTGTGTGGCATGATGATCAACAGGGTACAGCGGCAGTAGTAGTTGCAGGTATAATAAATGCAGTAAAAATTGTTGGCAAGAATCTTGAAGATGTAATAATAACTCAGCTTGGCATAGGAGCTGCTGGTGCTTCCGTGGTAAGAGTTCTCATTAAAGTAGGTGTTCCACCCGGTAATATAAGAGTTGTAGATTTAGTTGAAGGAACCCCTACTTTGCTTACTAATGACCTGGATTTAGAAAAACTTTTTCCTCACAGAAGCGAAATGCTGAGTAAAACTAATGCAGATAAAGTTAAAGGAAGTACAAAAGAGGCGTTAAAAGGTGCTGATGTTCTAGTTTCATTTACAATACCTGGTCCTGGAACAATAAAGCCAGAATGGATAAAAGAAATGGCAAAAGATGCAATTGTATTTCCTTGTGCAAATCCGATTCCTGAAATCTGGCCCTGGGAAGCTAAAGAAGCTGGTGCCAGAATAGTAGCCACCGGCAGATCAGACTTTCCCAACCAGGTAAATAATTCTCTCGGTTTTCCCGGTATATTTCGGGGCACTCTGGATGTTATGGCAAGCACTATAACAGATGAAATGTGTATTGCAGCAGCTTATGAACTTGCCAAATGTGCTGAAGATAACGGACTTTCAGAAGATTACATTATTCCCAGAATGAATGAATTTGAAGTGTTTCCCAGAGAAGCTGTAGCAGTTGGCATGAAAGCTATTGAACAAGGAATTGCCAAAATAATTATGACCAGAGAAGAGCTGTATAAGAAATCATCATCAATAATCAGGAAGGCAAGAGCAGAAGTGGATGCTCTTCAAAACCAGGGATTTATCGAATTGCCGGAATAAAAAATCTGAAAAGTCTAAATATTAGTAAAAGTAAATAATCATAAAGATCAGTAAGGTGGATTTTTGTTTTGTTAGTTAATTCTTCATTGATATTTCTACCGAAGCATCTTTTTGTTGATAAGATTCTTTGCAGTTAAAATGAGACTTGACTTATCCGGCAGCTGCTGGATAAGTTAAGTCGAATTATTTCTGGAATTGGACAATTAAATCATATCAGCTAAAACTAACTTAACACAAATTTTCATAGTCTGCTGATAGCCTCTAAAAGGAGTTGAAAATGATCATCCTCTGTCTAAACTGCGGAAGTTCATCGGTTAAGTACAAGTTATTTGATTGGGACAAGCAGGAAATATTAGCGAATGGGATCATTGAGAGATTGGATACAAAAGATTCGGTTTGTCTTCATCAGGTTCAAGGTAAGGATAAGATGGAGATCGCCGGGCGTTGTCCCGATCATAAAGCAGCTATCCAGCTTATAATGAAACTGCTAGTAAGTAAAGAATATGGAGCGATAGAAGACCTTTCGGTAATTTCAGCGGTTGGACACCGCGTTGCTCATGGTGGTGAACGATTTTCAAATTCTGTAATTATTACAGATAAGGTTTTAAATGCTTTTAAGCAGATCTCAGATTTGGCTCCTTTGCATAATCCATATAATATTTTAGGAATTGAAGCAGCGAGAGAATTAATGCCGAATGTTTCTCAAATGGCTGTGATAGATACTGCCTGGCATCAAACAATGCCAAAACATATTTATTTGTACGCCCTGCCTTATGAATGGTATGAAAAGTATAAAATCAGAAGATATGGATTTCACGGCACTTCTTTTTTGTATGTTTCCCGCAGAGCTGCTGTGCTTTTGGGAAAAGATCCTTTTGAATGTAATCTTGTTATCTGTCATATTGGAAATGGAGTTTCTTTGAATGCAATTAAATATGGGATTTCTTACGATACCAGTATGGGTTTTACTCCTCTGGAAGGATTGATAATGGGAACAAGAGCAGGAGATCATGATGCTGCTATCGACCTTTTTATGATGAATAAGGAAAAATATACTATCACAGAGATGAACTCGATCCTGAATAAAAAATCCGGAATTCTGGGAATTACCGGCAAGTACGTTGATAGACGCGATGTGGAAGAAATGGCTGAAAAAGGTGATGATAAAGCAAAGCTTGCCATAGATATGGAAAGCTATCGCATAAAAAAATATATTGGAGCTTATGCTGCTGCAGTTGGAGGAATCGACGCAGTTGTTTTTACTGCCGGTGTGGGAGAAAAAAGCAGTATCATTCGAGCTAAAACCCTGCAGGGTTTGGAATTCATGGGAATCAAACTGGATGAAGAAAAAAATAGTCTGGCAAAGAGTAGAAATGCTGAATTCGATATCAGTGCTGATGATTCGGATGTGAAAATATTTGTAATTCCAACAGATGAAGAAAGAGTGTTTATTGAAGATGTGAAAGCACTTTATGAAGAAAGCAAAGGCAATCAGACAAAGTATGTTTATCGTTTCCAGATACCGTCATATCAAAATTCACTTCACAATGAAAGCTTTGAAAAAGAGTGCAGAGAAAATCCTGAATTAAGAAAAATTGTCGCTAAAATCCCTGATTGTTCTTTGAAGTAACATAAAGCTCCGCTTTGTGATTGGACTTGACTTGTAGCGAGTTTACGAGTGCGAGTCGAGAACATTCAATATGGAAGTTCTGGGTTCAGGAATCTAAGATTATCAACCCTGAAAGAGTCAAATGCAAGAACACTTGAGAGAGGGTCATCTTTCTAACGTTCCTCCAACCGTCTCGGTATAATTTTGATAGTAACAAAAAGAAATACCAAGATGGTATTAAACAAACTAATCTTTCAACCGAGACGGTTGAAAGAACAAAGGAATTATTTGCAGTTTATTTGATGTTCTTGTTCGTTCCTTCAACTGTTCCGGTTAAAAAATCGAAATCAGTTTTCTATGTTACTTTTTTCCTGAACATCAAAGGGATATTATCTTCTGTTGGCGCTCCAATTTGTATCAATTCCCAATTCTTATCATATTCGCTTATCACGTGTTTGAGAACTGTTATTTTCTCTTCCGGAGGAGAGTGGTTTCCTTCCCAGCCAATAATTTCAACTCGATATTTAATGGTTCTTTTCTTGCCGTTAATCCTCACATCAATCTTGATATTCTGCTCTGACTCTAATGTTGGAATTGAAATTGAAACTTCCCTCATATTTCCCCCTATTTATAAACTTATTATGTATTTAATGTATAAGTTGCATACTTATACTATATTTATTTCTCCGATTTTACCACTTTCCTAAGATCTTTTTGGAAAGCAGCAGATTGAGTTCTTCCTGTTTTCGTATCAGGCTGTAATGACGGTTATTAAACGATAAC
>CAYWPW010000037.1:7919-11531 GCA_964460095.1 uncultured Candidatus Cloacimonadota bacterium | reverse complement strand
ACAAGATTCCGAATAAACAGAAAGAAAGGATTGAATCTTATTTGGAAAATGAAGGTTCGATTTTATTTGATGCAAAATGTTATGCAGATTTTTTCAGGATTAAATCAAAATCCAAAAAAGCAGATTTCTTGATTCCGGATGAAACTTCCATTTTTTCAGACTCCGGACTTGTAGATATTTATTCTAAAATCTATCTGTTAAAATCTGATAATTTAGAATTATTAGATCAGGATTTGCAGATTCAACAGAACAAAGCAGGAAAAGGAAATATTCTCGTTTTACCATTCGATGTTAATAATTTAATGTTAGATACTAACTCTAATCGCAGGAAATTCTATTTTCAAAGAAAAGAACTGCCATCGGAAATCGTAGCAAAAATTGCCAAAAGTCCAATCAGACGAATTGTGAAAACTTCACTAGAATATCTTTTTCATTTGAAGGATTTGCCATTTGTGCAAATATGGTATTATCCAAATGGCTATAAGAATGTGTTCGTATTCAGGATTGATACTGATTTTTGTTCTAAAGAAGAAGCAAAAGAATTATACAAAATATGCGAAAAAAATCAAATTAAAGCAACCTGGTTTGTGGATACAAATTCTCAAAAATTAGATACTTATATTAAAATGAATAATCAGGAGGTTGCTCTTCACTGTGCTCGACATCGTGTTTTTGAAGATTATCAACAGAATTATGATAATCTTACCAAAGGTAAAAATGTGCTGGAAAAAGCAAAGTTTTCTCCAACTGGCTTTGCATCACCTTTTGGAGAATGGAATCCTAAACTTGGCAAAGCAATTGAAGACCTGGATTTTAAATATTCATCTGAATTTGCTTTGAATTATGACGATCTTCCATACTATCCTTTTTTTGCAGGAAAGAAATCTGATGTTCTTCAGATTCCCATTCATCCAATTAGTTTAGGAAGATTGCGAAGGTCTCATTTTTCCGAAACTGAAATGCTGAAATATTATCTGAATCTAATAAACGAGAAAATGCATAATAATGAACCGATCATTTTTTATCATCATCCGCATCAAAAAAGATTTGAGATTTTTGACGAGATATTCAGGGTAATAAACAAACATAAAATCTGGAAACCAAACTTTTCTGAATTCTCAAATTGGTGGAAAAAGAGAAATAATGTTAAACCGGATTTCACATTAAAAGATGATAAGTTAATTTCAAACCTGAAAAATTCCGATGAGAAAATCTATCTTAAAATCTCGACAAAAGAGGGTTTTTCCATCCAAAAAAGCAAAAAAGAAATTGAATTAAAAAAACTGAATTGGGAACAAAAAGAGAGAATGAAACTTCCAAAAGATATTTGGCGAATTAGGAAAAAACACTGGCGAGATATTTTATACGATTATGAATCCAAAAGAGGGAAAGCACAATTATGAAAGTTTATTTAGCAAGTTACCAGGCAATAATGCTGATGCGCGGTGGTCCCACCTTCAAGGTTTTACATTTGAAAGATGCTTTGCAGAAAATAGGAATTGAAGCTGAACTACTTGATTATTGGAACATCGATTTGAAGATAGGAAAAACAGATATTGTTCATATTTTCAATGCTCATGTGGGGACATATCATCTAGCTCAAAGTTTGAAATTATATGGTGCAAAATATGTTGTTAATCCTATTTTTTATAATCGCCATACAGCTTGGAAGGTGAAATCTTATTTAGCATTGGAAAACTTTTCACGAAAGATTCTTAAAGGAATTTTATCCGAATTTTATATAACAAAAACTATCTGTGATAATGCTGAATTTGTATTGCCAAACACCATTGAAGAAGGAGAGATACTTGCCAAAGGTTTGGGAGTAAGCATCGGAAAAATCCATGTAATTCACAATGGAGTTGAAGATAGATTTCTGCATGGAGATCCATCATTATTCCAAAAAAAGTATGGTTTGAAAGATTTTGTTTTGCATGTTGGTCATTTAGGTTCCAGCAGGAAAAACAATCTGAATTTGATAAAAGCACTTCAAAAGATCGATGCTCCATCTGTTATTGTGGGGAATGTACATCAAAATAAAGAAGGAGAGAGGTGTCTTCAGGAAATTGAGAAAAGCAAAAATATCATTCATATTCCCTGGATTACACACGATGATCCGATTTTAGCTTCTGCTTATGCTGCCTGCAAAACATTTGCCCTGCCCACAAAATATGAAACTCCTGGAAGAGCTGCATTAGAAGCGGGACTTGCAGGTGCTAATATCGTGATCACTCCTTTTGGTGGAACGAAAGAATATTTCAAGGATTTTGCTGATTATGCAGATCCTTACTCAATAAAATCCATCAAAGAAAAAATTGAGAAATCTTTGAATAAAAATAAGAATGAAAAACTGAAAAATCACATTAGAGAAAATTTTCTTTGGGATGTGATAGCCAAAAAAACGGCAGAAATTTACCGGAAAATCTAAAAAAGAATGAAGCAGAAATCAATAGTTAAAAACTACTTTTATAATACTTTGTGGAATATTCTTAAGATTATTTTTCCGCTGATTACATTTCCGTATGTGACCAGAGTTTTGGGTCCTGAAATGCTTGGCAAAGTGTATTTTGCAGATTCTTTTTTGGGATATTTTATTATGTTTGCCATGTTGGGAATTCCGATTTACGGTCTGCGAGAAATTGCAAAATGCAGGGATAACAAAGAAATTCTTTCCAAAACAGTGAATGAAATTCTGCTCATTAATTTATTCTCAATGCTGATTGCAGTTGCACTATTTTTTATCTCTTTCAAAACGATCAATAAAATCCAAACTGATAAACTACTTTTCCTGATTTTGCTTCCCAATTTAATTCTTACGATATTTTCGTTAGATTGGTTTTATAAGGGAATTGAAGATTTTAAATTTATCACCATCAGAAATATATTTTTCAAAGTTTTATCGATTGTGCTCCTCTTTATAATTGTGAGAGGGAAAAGCGATTACCTGAAATATGCTTTCCTGATTGTGGTGGCAGCCAGTGGTTCGTTCATTATTAATTTTTTGAATTTAAGAAAATATGTGATTTTTAAATTTAAGAATCTGAATTTGAAACAGCATCTTAAACCAATCCTGATAATTTTTGCTACAACTGTTTCAATCGGCATATACATCAAATTGGATTCCGTGATGTTAGGATTTTTGGCTGGTGATTATTACGTGGGATTATACAACGCTTCTGTGAAGATTAACCGAATAATCCTGGCATTAGTTACATCTTTGGGTGTGGTTTTGATTCCCCGCTTATCTTATTTTGTGAAAAATAAGCAAATAAATGAATTCAAAAAATATGTTGGAAAATCTTTTGACTTTGTTTTAATGCTTTCCATTCCGTGTGTAGTTTTGATGATTTTTCTTTCGAAGAATATCATTTTATTTTTATCAGGACATCAATTCCATGAAGCCGTGTTATCAATGCAGATAATTGCACCAATCATTTTATTGATTGGTTTATCGAATATTTTAGGTATCCAGATATTGATTCCATTTAATAAAGAGAAATTCGTATTCTATTCAGTTTCGGTTGGAGCGATTGTAAATTTCTTATTAAATCTATTTTTGATTCCCATTTATCAACATATTGGAGCAGCAATTGCCACGATTATTGCAGAAAT
>CAYWPW010000037.1:0-7819 GCA_964460095.1 uncultured Candidatus Cloacimonadota bacterium | reverse complement strand
GAACGAATTGCCAATGTACTCGATAAAAAAGTTCTAATTATTGAAAAACGTAATCACATCGGTGGAAATTGCTTTGATTATTTTGATGAATCCGGAATTCTGATTCATAAATACGGACCTCATATTTTTCATACTGTTTATAAAGATGTGTGGAATTATCTTTCTACTTTTACAGTATGGAATGATTATGAGCATAAAGTTCTAGCAATGATAAATGGAAAGAAAGTTCCAATTCCTTTTAATTTGAATACACTACATAAATTATTTCCTGAACCAATTGCCAAGAAAATTGAGGTGAAACTTCAAAAAAATATAGGAGAAGAAAAGAAAATATCAATTCTAAAATTGATGAAATTTGATGATAAAGATTTGAAATTGTTGGGTGATTTTGTTTATGATAATGTTTTTAAGAATTATTCGATGAAGCAGTGGGGAAGAGGTCTTGATGAATTGGATCCTGCTGTGGTGGGAAGAGTTCCGGTTTTCATTTCAAGAGATGACAGGTATTTTCAGGATAGATTTCAGGGAATTCCCAAACATGGTTATACAGAGATTTTTGAGAAAATGCTGTCTCATCCAAATATTAAAATCAAGCTGAATACAGATTTCAGAGATGAAATTGAAATTGATTTTCAAAAAGGGAAAATCTTTTTTCAAGAAGAGGAATTCGCAGGAAAAATAATTTATACCGGTGAACTGGATGAGCTTTTCAATTACAGATTCGGCTGGTTACCATACCGTTCATTGAAATTTGTTTTCAAGACAATCGAAAAAGAATTCTTTCAAGAAGCTGCTGTCATCAATTATCCCAATGATCATAATTATACTCGCATCACAGAATATAAACATTTTACAAAACAGAAAAGCAAGTTTACAACCTTCAGCGAAGAATATCCCCAGAATTATGATAAAACCGTTCCCGGAAAAGATATTCCATTTTATCCCATCCCAACTAAAAGCAACCATGAATTATACGAAAAATATAGAAAATTGACATTAAAATTCAAAAAGATTCTATTGCTCGGCAGATTGGCTGAATATAAATATTTAAATATGGATTTAGTGATAAAAAGGGCTTTGAAGCTTTTTGACGAAGGAATAAGAAATGCAGGATAAAGGAACTGTTTGTGCAATTGTTGTAACTTACAATCGCAAAAATCTTTTGATAGATTGTTTAGATTCTCTGCGTGAGCAAACAAGACCGCTCGATGCGATTTATATCATTGATAATGCTTCCTCAGATGGAACTGAAACCATCTTAAAAGAAAATAAATATATCGCAGATTTACCTCCGAGGAGCTTACTCGATCCTTGGGAAAAAGAATCTTATATTAATAATCTTTTGGATAAAACCAGCATCAGAATTCATTATGTGCGAATGCCTGAAAATACAGGTGGTGCCGGTGGTTTTCATGAAGGTTTGAAACGAGGATTTGAAAAGCGTTACGACTGGTTCTGGCTCATGGATGACGATGTGATTTTGGATAGAAATGCACTTTCCTCTTTTTTTGATGTACAAATCGAGCCAAATGAATTTGGATTTCTGTGCAGTAATGTTCTGGGGAAAAATAATCTGCCCATGAATGTTCCTGGAATCGATTTTAGATTGAATGAGAATAAATATATCGATTGGGGTAGATTTATGGATCGCGGCTTGATCAAGGTGCGAGCTTGCACTTTTGTATCTGTTTTTCTTAATTGGAAAATTGTGGAAAATATTGGTTTACCTTTAAAAGATTTTTTTATCTGGGAAGATGACCATGAATATACTTTGAGGATTTCAGACAAATTTCCATCTTACCAGGTAGCAAAAAGCATTGTTTATCATCTGCGAGAAATTCAAAAATATTTGAATATCAATTTGGAAAAAGATAAATCACGAATTAAACTGTACTTTTATAAATTCAGAAATTCTTTATACATCATAAGAAAATACGAAAAAAAAAGAAAAGTAGCTTACATTTTTTATCGAAGATTGATTCTGGTTTTAAAATCAATTTTTACCAGACATGGCTTATTTAAGACTTACATTATTTTAAAAGGTAATTTTTCCGGTTTATTTTTTGAGCCAAAATCCTAAAAAAATGGAATACTTTTTAAACAGTAAAAAAACAGAAATTATTTTTCAAAATGATTTCAGGATAGTATTTCCAAAAAAGACTAAACAAGTCTTTCTCATCGATAGAAAAGTCTATGATTTGTTTGAGAATGAGATTGGCAAAATTATTGAGGGAGCGAGCTTTTTTATATATGCATCAGAAAAGAACAAAAGCATAAAAACAATTGAGCAGATCTATCGGTTTTTACGGGAAAATAATGTTAATCGTTCTACAATTATCATTGGAATAGGTGGTGGAATAACAACTGATATAGCTGCTTTTGCTGCTTCCACTTATAAACGGGGATGCAGGTTAATTCTTATTCCCACTACTTTTCTGGGAATGATCGATGCTGCGATTGGAGGAAAAACTGCTGTTAATTTTGAGGGGATAAAAAATAGTATTGGCACATTTTATCCGGCAGAAAAGGTTTTTATCATTCCGGAGTTTCTAAACAAACTTCCTGGAAAAGAGATTAAAAATGGTTGGGTTGAATGTATCAAAATTGCCTTAATCAAACCATCAAATTTGTATGATATTTTGATTTCAAATAAAGGAAAAATCACCTCTGAAATTCTACAACTTGTAATTGATTTGAAACTATCTATTTGTGAAAACGACCTGGAAGATAAAAATGAGCGGAGACTTCTTAATCTGGGACATACTTTTGCACATATTTTAGAATCTGTATCCAATTATGAAATTTCGCACGGAAAATCAGTTTCAATTGGCATTCGAGCTGCTGCGAGAATGAGTCTAAAAGCAGGATATATTGATGATTCTGATTTTGAGAAGATTAATTTTATTTTAGATTTTTTTCAGCTTCCAAATAAAATTCCGGAAAAATATAAAAATCGGATTAGAGATAAGGGACTTGAAATTCTTCTTCAGGATAAAAAAGCCACTTCTGAAATTAATGTTATTCTTTTCAACGGATTTCAAAGCGTGTTTATCAAAGAGGTGGAAAAATCAGAAAAAATTCTGAAGATTTTGGATAGCCTTTAGTAAATTTCAAATAACAAATTTCAAATATCAAACAAACATTTGTCAGCAATCAGAAAATCGATTCTTAATATTGTAATTCTACTCATTCCCAAATTGTATTTGGGAATGCAAGTTTTTGAAAAGTTTTACTTTGATTTCATTTAGGGAGGTGAGATAAAATTAATTTGAAATACAATTTCTTTAACAATAGTGTTCCCAAATGTCCCGAATGCTTTCGGGAGGAACAAGAAGGATTTCATTTGAAATTAGTTATTCGTATTTAGAAACTGATGATTGTTTTTCTGATTATTGATTGATCAAAGCCACTATCTTTTCCAGGTTTTCAGCATCAACTTCATCGAATGAATCCAATTCTTTGCTATCTACATCCAGAACTGCTACTACATCACCTGATTTATTTTTAACGGGAACAACGATCTCCGATTTTGATCGATTATCACAGGCAATATGACCGGGAAATTGGTTAACATCAGGTATGATGATAGTTTTTTTTTGGCTAATTGCTTCCCAGCAGACACCTGAATGTTCAGGAAGAATTAAACAAGCAATACTTCCCTGATAACAGCAAATAATTAACTCGTCATTGACAAGTCGATAAAAACCGGTCCAAAAATAATAATCGAATTTATGATGAAGAACTGCAGTAATTGTGCTCATTCGAGCAAAAGGATCATTAGTTTTTTGGATCAATTCTTCAATTTGTTTATATATCCGTTGATAGCGGGCTTTTTTCTTTTCAGTATTCATATATTACTCAATTTTTTATTTATGCACTTTCTTAATGAACTCTTCCACTTCAGGAATTCCACCCTGATAAACAAGATATCCATTATAAGGTTCACGTTTTGTAATATCATTTGCGATCGGAGTTAACATCAGTTCTTTCACTTTTTCGATGTCATTTGTCTGTCCCAACGCCCAGCCCAGTTTCACGTAAGCAACTTCCGGCAGCATATTCTCCGCAGGAATAACACCATAGCTCATCAGGTCACGACCTGTGTCATAAACGAACATATGAACGTATCCCCATAGCGTTTGGACGGTCATATAAACAGGAATCCCTTTTTCCTGGCATTTTCTTATAGCAGGATAAAGCGGTTTATTTACGTGACCGAGCCCTGTTCCTGCTATCACGATTCCCTTATAGCCATTATCTATAAGTGAATAAATGATATCCGGCATCATATTGGGATAATAATATACCATAGCTACTTTCTCTTCAAAATAAGGAAGGATCTGTACATTCTTATCTTTACGACGGCGGTTATAATCTTGTTTTATGGGAGTTATTTTTTCACTGGTAACCATGGCAATAGGAACATCACCCAGAGTTCTGAAAGCGGAACGGTAGGAAGAATGCATTTTACGCACTCTTGTACCTTGATGGAGAAGTCCGTATTCATCGGAAGTAGGACCGAACATACAAACCATCACTTCCGCAATGTCGGATTTAGCTGCGGTTGTGGTTGCATGGATCAGGTTAAGGGCAGCATCGGAAGAAGGACGATCGGAAGAACGCTGTGAGCCCACCAATACAATGGGAACGGGTGAATTCTGTATCATGAACGAAAGAGCTGCTGCTGTGTGGTGCAGAGTATCTGTTCCATGACCGATAACGATCCCATCCACTCCCTTTTTGATTTCTTTACCGATAGAAACAGCTAATTTTGTATATTGGGAAGGTCCCATATTTTCACTGAAAACAGCAAATAGTTTTTCCGTTTCCAGGTTGCAGATATCTGCCAGCTCGGGAACAGCTCCATATAATTCTCCCGGAGAAAAGGCAGGGATAACAGCTCCTGTACGGTAATCCAAACGCGAAGCGATAGTTCCGCCTGTTCCAAAAAGTTTAACCCGGGATTTGTTTGGAGAAACAGGAAATTCCTTTTCAGGAATTTTGTAATGCGCTTCTTTGAAACCTGTTTCCTTCATGTTTGTTACAGTGTTCACATCGATGCCAACATTGTAGCCGGTATCGAGCTTCAGGACAATATGAATGTTATCATCATTCTCGGAGCGGGGAAGAATTATACCGTTGAAATCGCCACGTGTTGTTTTAATTTGAGCTTCACTCCATACCCGGATGTTGAATTGCTTAAGAAGTGAAAGTGCTTTGCCTTTATAACCTTTAAAAATATCTATCATTTTGCACCTCTTATGGAGAGTACATTTCCTACCTCGATTTTTACATCTCTTAAAGACATGTTGCCGAGTGCGATCTTGCGCAAATTTCCCATTATCCATTTTTCTTCAGCCAGCGGATCCTTAGAAGTCCTGATGGTAACGAACATCTTTCGCAAGCTTGGAATGTTGCCCAATATCTGCTCTTTTTTCAATTTCTCAAATTTGATTGTATTCAAGATAGAATCAAAATCCATCTGTGGATGTTGGTACAACACAGGCAGCATAACTTTTAATATTTCCAAATCCAGTTTATGTTTTTTTACAGATTTTATCATATTATAGATCATTTCATAATCGAATTGTGTGGATGGAACATATTGACCTTCAATGTGCTTGAGAGTGTGTGCCAGCAAAGTTGCCAGAAATTTTGGTTCGACCGAAAAGTTATTAATTATTTTCAGCATAAAAGGCAACAGGTTATTGCGAAGGATGTAGTGGTAACAATCTTCTGGAACATTCCATTTTTTCAATTGCATCATCATTTCTTTCAGATTAACTGGAAGTTTTTCTCTTATTTTATCTATGTATTTATCTTCAATTGGAATAGGAGCAGAATCGGTATCGGGGTACATTCTGTCTGCTCCGGGAAGTACTCTTTCAAAAATAGTTGTCCCATCTTTTAATGCTTTTCGTGTTTCATTTGGAACACCTTCAAAAGCCATTCGACAGCGTTCTTCAATGGTTTCAATGGCTGTTTGCAGATCTTCTTTCGAAGCCCAGAAAACCATTTGGGCATTGTTATCTTTGCAGCCCAAAAGTTTGCTTCGTTTTTTTAGAAGCTGTTCATTGAAAACAGGATTCATATCTTCGGAGTGAATCATGTTAGGACGCTCCAAACAGGCGATTACTTTTAATCGTCCTTCCAATTCATCGGCAAAAGTTTTACCGGGTTGCAAAAAAAATGAAAGAATCCCCTTAAATCCCGGTAAGTTACAGGCAACCAGTTTCCAGCCGTTCTCCATGGCTTCTTTTATGGGAGGATATTTAATATCAGAGACATCGAAATTAATAATTTTAAAAACAGGTTTCCACTTTTTTGGATCTGGAATGCATTTGTTCAGTTCTTTTTTGATCTCCAAAAGACCTTTTTGCCGAAACGCCTCGTTGTGCGTTAATTCCGGGATCCTACTGATGTGAGAAACACCTTTGATCTCTACCCGTGTTCCTCCTTTCACGCTTACATTTACATCTTCACGTCCGGCACCAATACCAACTCGAACTTTACCGGAACTCCTGTTCAGAAACCGAATATAGTGACATGCTTCCTTTACTTCGTCCGGCGTTGTCATATCCGGGTGAGTAACAGTCTCGATAAGTGGAATTCCCAATCTATCCGTAGTGTAAATCCGTTCATGACGGATGTCAGATACTTCCCGGCAGGAATCTTCTTCAATGCTTAAATGGCTGATACGGATCTTTTTATTTTTTAAAGGTATTTCTCCTTCGATCCCAACAATAGCTGTTCGTTGAAAACCGGTTGGAATACTTCCATCGAGGTATTGTTTACGGATTATATGCAATTCTCCCACTATATTCAGTTTGAGCATTAGTGCTATTTCCACAGCATAATCCAGAGCTTCCCGATTAATGGGGAAGGGAGGTGTGTCATCAATTTCGTAAGTGCAAGTAGTTTCATTTTTTATTCGATAGGTGATATTTTTCCTGGTCTTGAATTCCATTAAAGCAGTACCGTCGTATGTACCCATTTCGGAAAGGGTAGGCCGCATATGCCGTATAAGTTCCGCATCGAAATCATTTGAATCCTGGTAAATTCCCACAGGACATCGGCAGAAAAGTTTTTCGTTTGTGGCAAGCTGCTGGTGAACTTCCAGACCACTCTTGAAACCAAGTTCTTCATACAACTTTGATTTAGCTTCTTTGCGAGGGATGTAATCCACGAGTTTCTTTGTTCTTTCAAAGTTTTGTGTAGGATCGAATTCCTTCTTCATATTTCCTTAATCTTCAGATAATATTTTTTTGGATAAATTCAAAAAAGGCTTTTTTTATGTCAAATGAATAATGTGGAATTATATGAAAAATACAATAATCGTGAAATACGCTTAAGTACGCGAAAAAAAATACTTAAATTTGTAAGTTTATCCTTTCGTGATTTTCGTGTGTTTGGTGGGAGAAAAAAATTATTTGGAAATTTAACTCATAATAAAAGCAACTGCAACGCCCAAAGCAGCTCCGACAATCACCTCCAAAGGAGTGTGACCAAGAAGTTCTTTCAGGTTTTCCTCCAGAATTGTATG
Organism: uncultured Candidatus Cloacimonadota bacterium; assembly: GCA_964460095.1. Lineage (GTDB taxonomy): Bacteria > Cloacimonadota > Cloacimonadia > Cloacimonadales > TCS61 > JABMPU01. The sequence goes on along the minus strand of CAYWPW010000037.1, from coordinate 276 downwards.
ACCTTCTTTCTTGCGGATATTTTCTACGATCTTGTTTAGAACTCCAGCTTGTTTTCCGGCTGCACGACGCACACCTGAAGCATCATACATGACTACAATGGCAAAAACCGTACTAAGAGCAAAAAGAACCGAATCTACTCCTTCGAATATTCCTATTGCTGTGGTTAAAGAAACAACTGATGCAGTATGGGAACTGGGCATACTGCCCGTATCGAGGAATTTCCTGAAATTCAATTTCTTTTCTGTGAATAAAGTATAAAGAACTTTAAATGTTTG
>CAYWPW010000036.1:0-11714 GCA_964460095.1 uncultured Candidatus Cloacimonadota bacterium | reverse complement strand
ATCGAAGAAATTCAGGATATCGTGGAAGAAGTTTTAATAAAAAATGGACACGCTCAAGTAGCAAAAACCTATATTCTTTATAGAAATGAGAGAAATCGCAAACGAAGAGAGAGATTTAAACGCTCATCTCATCCATCCGAAAACATTCCCTGGCCAAAGATCTGGCGGATTCTGGATTGGGCTGTATCAAAGAATGTTCACACCATAAAAGCTCTGAATAGAAGAATAAGAAAAGAAGAATTCCCTGCTATTGTAAATGAATCGGAATCGTTTTATGCAGCTAATATTAATACTGCTGCCGAACTGATTTCAGAAAAAGGCAACAACCTGAAAATGGTGATTATAAGCGGACCTTCCTCCTCCGGCAAAACAACCACAACCATCAAACTGGAACAGCATTTGGCTAAGAAAGATTTAAAATTCAAGCCTTTAAATATTGATAACTATTTCTTTGATCTAACTATGCATCCCAAAGATGAGTTTGGTGATTATGATTTTGAAACTCCGCAGGCACTCGATCTAAAACTTATAAACGAACATTTGAAACGGCTTTGTAATGGAGAGAAAGTCTTAATTCCCTTTTATGATTTTAAGACTGGAACCAGGAAATTGAATCAAACTCTCATGAAGTTAGCAGAAAATGAGATATTGCTCATCGATAGTCTTCATGGTCTTTTTCCTGCTATGACAGAAGGAATTTCCGATGATGTGAAATTCAAATTGTATCTCGAATCTTTATTGCAGATGAAGAATTCTGATGGACAATTTATCCGCTGGACCGACCTGCGAATGATACGACGCATGTTAAGAGATGCATCCTATCGAGCGTATAACCCGGAACAGACGCTTCTCCACTGGCATTATGTGCGAGCAAGTGAGCTTCGCAATATTATTCCGAACATTGGAACTGCGGATTATATTATCAATAGCGGAATGCCTTATGAACTTCCGCTTTATAAACACAAACTTATACAGAATTTCAAAGATTGGGTTACTAAATATAAAGATAACCCCTTGCATGAAGATGCGTATTTGCGAGCCGTTCGAGTGCTGACAATTCTCAATGAAGTTGAACCGGTTGATGATGACTCCCCTATTCCTCCGGATTCGGTTCTACGAGAATTTATTGGTGGAAGTATATACAAATATTAGTCATAAAGATAAAAAAAGAGGCTCTTTGATATTATATAACAAATGGGAAGGCAACTGGGAAAAATTAGCTGAGAGGTTAAAAAGAAAATTGAAAAAATTAAATAGGAATCAAAGAACAGCGATATATTCCTAAAAAATCAAAAGAAGAATTGGTGGGACTGTAACCAGTATGGGAGCAGGTATGCATAAAATGGTTAAATTCGATCCTAAAATAATTCAAGGATCAAAAATGAATTTAGACGAAGTAAAAAAACAAATCAATTTATATAAAAATAAGACTATCGAAGAGCGAAAACAAATTCCCGGGTTACTACCCAAAAGATCTGATATGTTATTAGCAGTAGCAGAAATTATCAAAACTATTATGGAAATTTTCAAAATTGATTCTTTCACTATCAGTAATCGGGAATTAAGACAAGGATTAATGTTTGATAAATATTTTTAAAAGCAAGGAAAGGAGTATCATATGGCAAAGTTTTTTAATAGTAAATCCAAACAACTGGAAGGAGATATCGATGGTTATCTCGATCGTGTAACCAAGGCAGGATTGATATTTCAGGAAGGTGTGAAAGCTTATCTAAACGGAAAGATGGATAAATTTGAAAGAAATTTCAAAGATATTACAGCTTTAGAAAGCGATGCGGATAATGTTCGACGTGATATTAAGCACAAACTTTATACATTCATGCTGATACCTGAATCCCGTGGAGATGTATTAGGACTTTTAGAAACTCTTGATGATATAGTTGATATCTGTGAGAAAGTACTAGAACAATTCTCCATCGAAACTCCCGAAATTCCTGAATTCCTGAAAAATGATTTCCTCGAACTTTCTGAACTTTCTTGCAAAGCAGTAGAAGAGGTAGTAAAAGCAGCTCGGGCTTTCTTTCGAGAGATCGGGATGGTTAGTGATTACGTCAATAAAGTGCATTTTTATGAACATGAAGCAGACGATGTAGAGGAACAGTTGAAAAGAAGTGCATTTAGTAGTAACGAGATCGAGCGTTTCAGTCATAAAGTGCACATGAGATATTTTGCAGAGAAGATCGCTGCTGTATCAGATGTCGCAGAATCTGTAGCTGAACGTTTATCTATTTATGCTATTAAACGTAGAATCTAATCTTATCTTCGGGAGAGTGATTTTATGTTAACAATTATATTTTTCTTATCTAGCGGTCTTTTTCTTGGTTGGTCACTCGGTGCAAATGATGCGGCAAATATATTCGGAACAGCTGTCGGTACCAAAATGATCAAATTTAAAACAGCGGCTCTAATTTGTAGCGTATTCATTATTCTCGGAGCTGTTGTAAGTGGTGCCGGTCCCTCTCATACTTTGGGAAAATTAGGTGCTGTAAATCAGTTGGCTGGAGCATTTATTGTTGCCTTAGCAGCTGCGATAACCGTAATGTGGATGACCAAAGCCGGTTTACCGGTTTCTACATCTCAAGCTATTGTTGGTGCAATTATTGGTTGGAACTTCTATTCACATACAGTAACAAGCATGAACTCACTTTCAAAGATTGTAGGAACCTGGATATTCTCTCCCATTTTATCTGCATTTTTTGCTTTCCTGCTATTTCATATTACAAAAAGAATTGTTGAAAGATCCAAAATCCATCTCTTACATGTAGATTTATATACTCGAATTGGATTGCTACTTGTAGGAGCATTTGGTTCCTACAGTTTGGGTGCAAATAATATTGGTAATGTTATGGGTGTTTTCATAAACTCCTCGCCATTTAAAGATATTACTTTTGCTGGTTTATTTCAGCTTTCATCCATCCAGCAATTGTTTTTGGTTGGTGGAATCGCAATTGCTTTTGGAGTTTTTACATATTCTAAGAAAGTAATGATGACTGTTGGATCGAGAATATTTAAACTCTCTCCAGTAACAGCATTGGTTGTTGTTCTGGCAAGCTCGATAACCTTATTCCTGTTTGCCTCGCAAGGATTATATGATTTTCTTACTTCCCATCATTTACCGGCATTTCCATTAGTTCCGGTTTCTTCCTCGCAAGCTGTTGTGGGAAGTATTATGGGAATCAGTCTGGCAAAAGGTGGGAGAAATATTAATTATAAAAAACTCAGTCAGATAAGTATGGGTTGGATTGTAACACCCGTGGCCTCTGCAATATTAGCTTATGTTGCTCTTTTCTTCATGCAGAATGTATTTATGCAGAACGTTTTCAAATAACGAAGATATTATGATAAACACATTGATTATTCTTAACCCTACTGATTTTCACATCATGTAAGAAGACAAATAAGGATTTACTTTTCGGTTAGGATGGTAACCTGTATTATTTATAATATAAGTTTTTTTGAAGGTAATTGTCCACAAATCCTGCAATTATTAGAATGGTTATTGAGAATTTTTCCGTCTCATTAACCACCAACTGATCTTTCCGGTTCAGACGGATAAGTTGGTGGTTTATATAAAGATAAAGATACTTAACCGTTTCAACGGTTTCAGTATTTTTTTTTATATTTTCATAATACATCATTAATTAATCTTTTTAGAATAAACTCAAATTTGATTAATGGATTTTCTTTGTTAATATTTTCTTTGATTTATTCACTAATATTCTTTAATTGATTAAGGTTGACACGTTTTTTTAATTTACCAATTTGACGTCTAAAAATTTTTAAAGATGGGAGAATTTTAATGGCTAAAAAAGTTACGATTTTCGGAGCAGGTCTGGTTGTAAAACCAATGGTGGATTATCTGGCAGGTAAGGGTTATGAAATTACGATCGCCAGCAGAACTTTTAGTAAGGCAGAAAAATTAGCAGCACCACATTCAAATGCAACTGCAAAACAGTTTTTATCCGATGATGAACAGGCAATGGAAGAATTTGTAAAAGCAAGCGACCTGGTAGTGAGTCTGCTTCCTGCAACAATGCATGTGAAAGTAGCAAAAAAATGCATCGAATTTAAAACAGATATGGTGACTACATCATATATCAGCCCCGAAATGAGGGCTTTGGATCAGGAAGCAAAGGATGCCGGAATTATTATTTTAAACGAGATTGGTGTTGATCCCGGCATCGACCATATGAGTGCAATGAAGATTTTCCACCAGGTAGAAAATGAGGGTGGAAAGATCGTTAGCTTCATGAGCTATTGTGGCGGTCTGCCGGCTCCGGAAGCAAATACAAATCCTTTGGGCTATAAATTTTCCTGGGCTCCCAAAGGTGTGTTGAAAGCTGCCGGAAACGGTGCTCGTTTTATGAAAGATGGAAAAATTGTTGAGATCGAAGGTAAGAATCTTTTTAAGAATTACTGGTTTGTGGATGTGGAAGGCGCAGGTACTTTTGAAGCTTATCCAAACAGAGATTCAATGGGCTATGTAGAACTTTATGGCTTGAAACACCTGAAAACAATGTATCGTGGAACTTTCAGAAATATAAGTCATTGTGATACCTGGTATATTATGTCTCAAATGGGATTTTATAAAGAAGATGAAATATTCGATAATTTGGAAGGAACCGTTAAAGAATTTATCCTGGAAAAGATGCTCAAAATAGATAAAGATAAATGCCTGAAAATGCTTCTGATGGAAAAATATAATCTTCCTGAAGAGAGTGTTATCTTGAACAAATTTGAGTGGCTCGGTTTTTTTGACGATACACCAGTTCCAATTAAAAAGGGTGGAGCAGTTGATCTGCTCACAGCTATCATGCTGGATAAAATGTCTTACGAAGAAGGTGAGCGTGACCTGCTGGTTCTTCATCATCAGTTCATTGCTGAATACCCGAATAAAACCCAGAAAATCACTTCAACGATGATAGATTATGGAATTCCATACAGTGATAGCTCGATGGCAAGAACTGTTTCCCTTCCTGCTGCTATCGGTGTGCATATGATATTGGAAGGAAAGATCAAACTTACCGGCGTTTACATGCCGATACTTCCTGACATTTATAATCCTGTTCTGCAAGAATTGGAGAACCTGGATATCAAAATTGTGGAGAGATTTTATTAGAAAAATTTACCACTAAGAACACAAAGGTACACGAAAAGGAAACCTTGCGAATGTTTTGTTTCCCTCTGTACTGTGTCCGGCTTTTTCCGGAAGGGGAGATTAATAGGGATTTTCTTCACCTTCGCAATGGTTGAATTTGTGAAATTGGCTGAAATCGTTGAAAAGATTCAGTAGGTAAAAAATACTTTTATTCTCTTGTTCCCAAGCTGTGACATGGAAACGAGATTGAAATCCGTGTTTGTCAGTCTGCATTGGTGTGGCAGAAAAGGAGCATAATGAAGACACTGGGTATCGTAAGAGAAACAAAAAATAAATGGGAACGTCGCGTTCCGCTCAACCCATCGGCAGTTAATGAACTTATCCGTAAAGGATTTGAGGTTATTGTTCAACCATCGGATATTCGAATTTTTAAAAACGAAGAATACAGAGCAGGCGGAGCAAAGCTCAGCGAAGACCTTTCCCGATGCGATTTTATAATAGGTGTAAAAGAAATACCGATAGATGACATCATTCCCGGAAAAGCGTATTTATTCTTTTCACATGTTATAAAAGGACAGGATTACAATATGCCGCTTCTGCAGAAGATATTGGATGAGAAAATCACCCTTCTGGATTATGAAAAAATTATTGATTCAAAGAATCGAAGACTTGTATTTTTCGGCAAATTTGCCGGAAATGCCGGTATGGTGGATACGCTGCATGGTTTGGGAAAAAGATTGAAACAACATCATGGTCTGGATACTCCTTTCTTAAAAATTAAACAGTCTTATCAATACGAATCTGTTCAAAATGCTATTGAACATCTTAAAGATGTTGGAAAAGAAATTAAGAAGAATGGACTTCCTGCAGAAATAACACCACTCAATATTTTCCTGCTTGGTTATGGTCATGTAGCTTCTGGTTGTCGGCAAATTCTTGCTGCCCTACCGATCGTAGAAATTGATCCGGATAAACTAACGGAGCATTCTCAAAATTACGAAGACAATAAAATTTATTTATCTGTTTTTAAGGAAGAACATTTAGTAGAAAGGAAAGACAGCGGAAAATTTTCTTTGCAGGATTATTTTAACAACAACTCAGAATATAAATCTCGTCTTGAAAGGTATCTTCCTTATTGTAGTATTTATATGAATGCAATTTACTGGACTTCCGAATGTCCGGTTTTCCTACCGAATTTGTACTTAAAGCAAAATCAGGAAAAAAATCCCAAACTCATCATCATAGGTGATATAACCTGTGACATCGAAGGTTCGGTGCAGGCAACTGTGAAAGCTACTTGGCCTGATAATCCCGTCTTTATTTTCAATGCCAAAACAGGTGAAATTACCGATGGATATGAAGGTGAAGGATTTGCAGTGATGGCAGTAGATAATCTTCCGTGCGAGTTTCCCCGTGAATCAGCGGATACATTTTCAAATTCATTAATGCCGTTTATAGAAGAAATGCTTCTGAATGATTATTCACAAAGTATAGAAAAATCTGATCTCCCTGAAGAAATTAAAAAAGCGTGTATTGCTCATCAGGGGAATTTGCAACCGCAATATGAATATCTGAGAGAATATTTAGCCACAAAGAAATAAAACCTTCCAAATGGTTGAAAACCCTCGGAACGGTTGAATTGGTTAAGTCTGCCAAAATTGGTGGTTAAGGAAAATAGAAAGATGAATAAAAAACCTTTTTATTAGTTTTTGTTCGTTACTAATAATAGGAGATTTTATGGCAAAAATAACAACAGCAGGAAATAAAGGAAAATCCATCCGTTCGGATTGTTTTGTTACTCTGGAATTAACAACTTCCGGAGGAATCCAAATCGATCTTCAAAGCAAAATAAAAACTCTTTTCGGAGATTCTATTATCAAGCTTTGCAAAGATGAACTGAAGTTCTTTGGAATACAAAACTGTAAAATTTCTATCGAAGATAGCGGAGCTTTGGATTATATCCTAACAGCACGTATCGAAGCTGCTGTAAAGATGTGCATCGAAACCGACAAAGAATTTTTATTGGAAATGCTTCCGCAAAATAAATATAAAACAAAGAAAGATTCTTATCGACGTTCACGGCTTTACCTTCCGGGAAATACACCCAAACTTGCCCTGAATGCTGGAATTCACAATCCCGACGGAGTGATACTGGATTTAGAAGATTCCGTGGCTCCTGCCAAAAAATTTGAAGCAACGATTTTAGTCAGGAACGCACTTCGTTCTGTGGATTTTTATGGTGCGGAAAGAATGGTTCGAATAAATCAGATCCCAAAAGGATTGGATGACCTGGAATATATTATGCCGCATAATGTTAATCTGATTCTCGTTCCGAAATGTGAAAGTGCAGAGCAGATTAAATTAGTGAATGAAAAGATCGAAGAAATTTCCAAAAAGAAAAAAATTGAAAATCCGATCTATCTGATGCCGATAATTGAAAGTGCTCTTGGTATTTTAAAATCTTATGAAATAGCGACAGCAGCAGAAAATGTAGTTTCTTTGGCAATAGGTTTGGAAGATTATACAGCAGACCTTGGAACACAGCGAACCAAAGAAGGAAAAGAAACTTTCTTTGCCAGATGTCAAATCGTAAATGCTGCTAAAGCGGCAGGAATTCAGGCAATTGATTCTGTTTTCTCTGATGTTTCCGATATGGAAGCTTTGAAACAAAATGTGCTGGAGTCCAAATCTCTTGGTTTTGATGGAATGGGTTGTATTCATCCTCGTCAGATAAAAGTAATCCATGAATATTTTGCTCCTAATGAAAAAGAGATAGAAAAAGCAAAGAAGGTCGTAAATGCTTTTCATATTGCCACGGAAAAGGGATTGGGAGTTGTTTCTCTCGGCTCCAAAATGATCGATCCGCCGGTGGTAAAACGAGCTCAGAGAACCATTGAACAGGCGATAGAAGCCGGAAAATTGGAAAAAAATTGGAGAGAGGATTCTTGATTTGTTGACAGAAATATTTAAAGATGAAATAAGTAGCACCATCATACCGACGGTAAAAAAGAGGACGATGGTATAGAGGAGGTCAAATATGAAAACTATAACCATAACCGCTGATGATAAACTCATCGATAATATTCTGAATTTAATTAAAAGTCTGAAAAATGTTGGAAATAAAATTAAAATTCAAGCAAGAGATGACGAATTCAGAATCGATGAGGACTATTTACTGAAATCTCTAAAGAAAATTGAAAAAGGTGATTTTAGTGATTGCACAGAAATGACTGCTGATGAACATTTTAAGGAACTTGGAATATGAAGTTGGAATTCATCAATCATTATAATAAGAAGGTAAAAAAAATTCTAAAAAAGCATCCTGAACTTATCGGGAAGTATAAAAAAACGATAAAATTATTAGAAAAAAATTATCAAGATCCTTCCTTAAAACTTCATAAATTACACGGAAAACTTAAAGATTTTCATTCAGTTTCAGTAAATTATGAATTCAGAATTATTCTGATTTTGAAGGTTATCGCTGACAAAATAATTCTTATCGATATTGAAACTCATTATGAGATGTATTGATGTAGGTTTAACAAATGAATAAAATGACTAAAAATGCAGTCGGAAGAATGATCCCGACAGAAATAAATGGTAAACCAGTAATACCCTTTCAAGGAGTGGGAAAATACAAACCAACCGGCAGAAAATTCGCACCGGAAATCTCTACCTGTGCCGACTATCCTATCGATGGAAACAAGTTGCTTCCAAATCTTAAGGAAGCTCTTATCAAAGCAGAAATAAAAGACGGAATGACGATTTCAACTCATCATCATTTCAGAAATGGCGACCTGTTAGCTGTTAAGATTTTTAGAATAGCTCAGGAACTGGGCATAAAAGACCTCGTCTGGTATCCTTCTGCTTCTTTCCCTTGTCAGGAACCGATAATCGAGTATTTGAAAGATGGAACCATTCATCACATCGAAGGCAGCATGAATGGTGCGTTGGGAAGATTTACCTCACAGGGAAAAATGAAAGGTGTGGGCGTTCTCCGTTCTCATGGTGGAAGATATCAAGCTGTTCAAGACGGTGATGTTGTCATAGATATTGCAGTTATTGCAGCTCCCACTGCTGATTACTTTGGAAATTCTAACGGCGTGGAAGGTCCTTCTGCTTGCGGACTTCTGGGATTTGCCCTAGCAGATTCTCAATATGCAGATAAAGTTATCGTTGTTACAGATAACCTGATAGATTTTCCCTGCATTCCCTGGCAGATTCATGGTAATTATGTGGATTATGTAGTTCAGGTGGAGCAGGTAGGGATTCCGGAAAAGATCGTTTCCGGAACCACGCAAATTACCAAAAGCCCCGATAGGCTTCTTATTGCGGAAATGACAGCTAAATTCTGTAATGAAGCTGGGCTTATCAAAGATGGATTTTCCTTCCAGGCAGGTGCAGGTGGAACTGCTCTTTCTATAGGAATTTTCTTTGGTAAAATTATGCGGAAGAAAGGAATTAAAGCAAGATTTGCCAGAGGTGGAAGTAATAAATACCTGGTCGATATGCTGGAAGAAGGTTTGGTTGAATACATTTTGGATGGACAGACATTCGACCTCGATGGCGTGCGCTCGATGAGGGATAATCCAAGACATGTAAATACAAGTCCATTTACAAGTTACAATTATCATGGAAAAGGGAATTTTGCTGGAATATTGGATATTGTAATTCTTGGCGCTACAGAAGTTGATGTTAATTTCAATGCTAATGTTGTTACCCATTCTGATGGATATTTACTTCATGGAATCGGTGGCTGGCAGAATTGTTTATTTGGAAAGAATGTGATCCTTCCTATTCCTTTATTCAGGGATAGAATTCCGATCATTCGCGATGAAGTCACCACGATCTGCGGTCCGGGAGAACTTATTGATATAATAGTTACAGAGAGAGGAATTGCCATTAATCCGCTCAGGAAAGATCTAATTGAAAAGATGAAAAATTCCAAACTTCCTATAAAGACAATTCACGAATTAAAGGAAGAAGCAGAAAGAATTTGCGGCAAACCAAAAGCTGTGGAGTTTGAAGAAAAAATTATAGCTGCCATCAAATGGGTAGATGGAACTGTGATAGATGTTGTGAAGCAGGTGAAAGGATAAGTCACGAATGAACACGAAAGAAAAACCTCGTGAACAGTTTTCTCCTCTTCGTAGAGGAAGATTAAGAGGGATTTTCTGAACCTTCGTAATGGTTAAAGAGGAAATAAATGAAAAAAAAGTCATTGCTCTTTTTTATTATTTGTAATACAATTCTTTTTACAAATGCGACCTTAAATAAATACGGTCATATCAATTATTCAGAAGATACCCCAGAAGCAGAATATTATATAGAAAATAGTGAATATTACATTGATGTCGATGGAAATACTCTTATTGGAAATTCATTTTTTGAGATTGAAAACGGCTATTTGACTTTGATCACAATCGAAGAAAACCTTCCCACCTGGCTTAGAATTTATGATAAAAACGGAAATCTGAAATTTGAAAAAATCTTCCAAAAAGTGATAAATATTACAACTTCCAAAAACAAGAAATACTCTGCTTTCTTTAATGGAGAGCTTTTGCAGGTTCTTAATAATTCTACTTTTCAAATAGAGCAATTTGAACGTTCAATAATCTTCGATGTTGATAATTCCGGACATTCGATATTTGCAGATGAAAATAGAGTAATTCATTACAAGAATATAACATACAACCTTCCTGAATTTCCACGAAATATCATTTTCTTCCAAAATAAACCTTTAATATTTACTTCAAAGAAAGTATTTTCAATCGAGGATGGATTAAAAGAAGAATTAAACTTTTCAGGAAATTTCTTTGACGTTGAAGTCATTGATAACTCGCTTTATTTTGTTGAAAAAGTCAGAGAAAATGAAGATATATATTTCAACCTGTATAGAACAAGTGATCTTATAAATATCGAAAAACTGGATGAGAAAATTCTTCATCGGAATTTTAATAGAACCCACGAACCGATACTTGCTCCTCTCATTTACGGCACACCGAATTACCCCTTTCCCGTTGGAAATAGTTATGGTGAAATTCAGCAATACGGAACTTCACCCTATCTTCATCCCGGAGTCGATTTTCTGGGAGAGGATTATCAGGAAGTTTATGCAGTTCACGATGGATTTGTGAAAGCCGTTCTTACAACCGGTGGTGATCCGTATTGGCGGGTAGCTATTGCTAACGAAGATGTTTCCACAGAAACAGAAGGTTATCTTTATGCTCATCTGAATGAAGATTCGATTGTTCATACAGTTGGAGATAGTGTTACAGTCGGAGATTTTCTGGGAACGCTTTATCCCTGGGGCTGGTATGATTTTACTCATATCCATTTTGCCAGACTGCAAGATGAAGGGACTCAATGGTTTGGGAATTGGTGGACTATCGATAACCCGCATATCGACGTAACTAATATTCAGGATACGATTCCACCTACATTTGAGAATGCTATTAATGAGGATATTTTTGCATTCAGAACGGATGGTGGAACTTATCTCGATCCAACTGATCTTTCAGGTGAATTTGATATTATTGCCAAATGCCATGATATTGAAAATTCAGGTTGGCGGATAGATGTTTGGGATATCAGTTTT
>CAYWPW010000035.1:0-11731 GCA_964460095.1 uncultured Candidatus Cloacimonadota bacterium | reverse complement strand
AAAAGTATCCTGAAAGATGTTTCTTCACAGCTAAGAAAATGGGCGCTCAAACATTGGAAGCGAACATAAATGCAGGTGTCGCTGCTGCAACTCAGATTATCAATTTCTTTGAGAAAGGTGATATTACATTCAAAGTCAATTGAAGAAAATTTCGAGACCTTTAATTATCGCTTGACACTGAATTAAGGGATTTTTAAAAAGTCTTTGTTTTTGATTATATTCCTGAATAGCTCAGCGGTAGAGCGGGTGGCTGTTAACCACTAGGTCGGGGGTTCAAATCCCTCTTCAGGAGCCATAATAGAGCCTCTGCAAAAGAGGCTTTTTTCTTTGAGGAAAAATGTTCACTGCAAAGAGTGAAATTTGTAAATTTTTTATGTTATCTTTTCTAGACGATTAAGCTATCCTAAATATCATAATAAATCACTACGATTTTTATATTGACTTTAAAATCGTTCAAAATGAAAAGGTTAAAATCGAATTTAGAAGAAAAATATTTGGAGGATAGAAATGAAAAAATCTTTAATCTTAGTGATACTGCTAATTGTGAGTTCTATACTCATTGCCGAATCAGAAAAAATCGTTTATATTGATACGGAGAGAGTTTTGGAAGAAAGTAAAGACACTCAAGAAGCACAGCGGCTTTTTGCAATCGAACAGGAAAACTGGCAGGCTCAACTTGAAGAAAAGGAAGCTGAACTGGAAAGATTGAATACTGAATACGAAAGCAAAAAAATTATTCTAACTGAAACAGGAAAAGCTGAAGCTGAAGAAGAAATCAATCAATTACTCGAACAAAGACAAGCTTTCATTCAGGAAATTTACGGTGAAAACGGTATTGCAATCCAAAAAAATGCAGAACTTTTAGAACCGATTTTAACCAAACTGAAAAACGTAATCGAGAAGGTAGCAATCGAAAATAATTACTCTATAGTTTTGGATGCAGCTTCCGGCGCAATCCGGTATGCTAAACAGAACTTAGACGTTACTGACCAAATAATCGAAGAAATGGATAAAGCTGTTGAATAAATGAAATGAAAACTTTTCTCATCCATCTCAGCCTGCAACAGATTATTTCCGAAATTCAAGGCAAACTACATCTGAAAAACGACACAATCTTAACAAATGTAGCTGAATTAAAAGAAGCCAATGAGAACTCTGTCTGCTTCTTTGAAAATTACAAATTCTTAGATGATTTGAAGAGTTCAAAAGCCGGTTTGATTTTTGTGCCGCAAGATTTCGATATAAATCTGAAACCGGAAACAAACCTGCTGCTTCTCGAAAAACCGTATATTTCTTTTATGATGTTAATTAATTTCTGGTTAGAATTGTGTTCATCCAAGAAAAAAAGAGAAATATCAAATACAGCAAAAATATCCAATTCTGCACAGATCGGTAAAAATGTAGCTATCGGAAACAATGTGGTTATAGAAGATTTTGTGAAAATTGGAATGAACACAATAATCGAAGCCAATACCGTGATTCAAAAAAATGTTCAGATCGGTTCAAACTGCCACATTTATCCCAATGTGACCATTTATGAAGACTGCATTATCAAAGACAAAGTTATTCTTCATGCAGGCTGTATAATCGGAGCAGACGGATTTGGATATATTTTTTATGAAGGGAAACACAATAAAATTCCTCAAGTGGGAAATGTTATTCTTGAAGATGAAGTGGAAATCGGTGCAAACTCTGCAATCGACAGGGCTACGCTTGGTTCCACAATTGTTGGGAAAGGTACTAAAATCGATAATCTCGTGCAAGTTGGACACAATTGCAATATTGGTGAGAATTCCATTTTATGTGCCCAGGTAGGATTGGCAGGCAGCACGGAAATTGGAAATGTCGTTTATCTTGCCGGTCAGGTGGGAGTTGCAGGACATCTGAAAATCGATGATGAAGCTATGGTCGGAGCGCAATCTGGAGTTACAAAATATATTCCCAAAAAAGCAAAATATTTCGGAACACCGGCTCTCGAGGCTATACAACAAAAAAAGATGTTCATTTCTCTAAAAAAATTACCGGGAATAATAAAAAAAATGAAACGGGATAATAGAAATCGTAGGAACGGAAAATGAAAGAATTCAAAAAGACAATAAAGAATTCAGTAAGTTTTGAAGGAGTTGGATTACATTCCGGAAAAATTTCTGAGATCACGTGTAAGCCTGCAAAAAAAAATGAAGGGATTGTTTTCATCAGAACAGATCTACCTGGCAAACCGGAAATTCCTGCTGACATCGACCATGTTATCGATATCTCCAGAGGTACTACAATTGGCATCAAAGATGCAGTTGCAGGAACTATCGAGCATCTTCTGGCTGCTATCAAAGGATTGAATATCGATAATATCCGCATTGAAGTTAATGGACCTGAAGTTCCGGTGGCAGATGGAAGTTCAATTGTTTTTATGGAACTTTTAAAGAAAGCCGGCTTTGTAGAACAAGATTCCGAAAGAGAGTATTTAGAATTTGATAAACCAATTTCTTTTTCTGCACCTGCAGATAATGTGGATATCGTCATTGTTCCATCGGATAATCTTAAAGTTACTTTTATGGTGGATTACCAGCAAAAAGCTCTGGGCACACAATACACTTTCATGCCTTCCATAGAAAGTTTTGAAGAAGATTTCGCTTCTGCTCGCACATTCTGTTTCCTTCATGAGATAGTAATGCTGAAAGAAGCAGGTTTGATAAAAGGCGGTTCTCTGGAGAATGCGCTGGTTGTAGCAGATCCTGCCACTACAAAAGATGAAATTGATAAACTTAAGAAAATCTTTGATTATAAAGATGAAATTCATGTTGGAAGTGATGGGCTTTTGAATCATACTCCCCTTCGTTATTATAATGAATTTGTACGCCATAAAGTTGTAGATTTGATTGGTGATATTGCACTTCTGGGAGTTCCGATAAAAGGGCATATCCTGGCAGCTCGCTCCGGTCATAAAACAAATGTTGAGTTAGTTAAAAAGCTCAGAAATATCCATAAAAAGCTGGAATTACAAAACATTTATCAAAAGAAAAAAATCAAGGATGTTGTTTTTGATATTAATGCAATTCAGAAAATTCTACCTCATCGTTATCCATTCCTATTAGTTGATAAAATAATAGAATTTGAAGCTGGCAAACATATTGTTGGAATCAAGAATGTGACCATTAATGAACCTTTCTTTAACGGGCATTTTCCCAACCATCCCATTATGCCGGGCGTTCTCATATTGGAAGCGATGGCTCAGACTGGCGGAATCATGCTTTTAAATTCTTTTGAAAATCCTGAAGAGCTTGTCGCCTATTTTGCCTCAATAAATAATGTGAAATTCCGCAAACCGGTTTTACCCGGAGATACGCTTCGACTTGAATTAAAAGTAGTATCTATGAAGCGCGGACTTGCTAAAATGCATGGTGATACTTATGTGGGAAATACTAAAGTTTGCGAAGGTGACTTCATGGCAAAAGTAATGAAAAAATAAAAAAAAATGAGAAAAATCCATCCATCTGCAATTGTAAATCCTCAAGCTGAGATCGGAGAAAATGTTGAGATCGGACCTTTCTGCATTATTGGACCAAACGTAATTTTAGGAGATAATTGCTTTTTATTCTCAAATGTAGTAATCGAAGGAAATACAACTATTGGCTCTGGAAATAGATTTTTTCATTCTGCTGTTATCGGTACAATTTCTCAAGACCTGAAATACAAAGGTGAACCAACCCGGCTTATTATTGGTGATAATAATACTTTCAGGGAATTCGCTACTGTTAATCTTTCTGCAACCATGGATGAACCTACAAGAATTGGTGATAATAGCCTTTTAATGGCATATTCCCATATAGCTCACAATTGCCGGTTAGGAAGCAATCTTATCATTGCAAATGCTGTTAACTTTGCCGGTCATATTCATGTGGAAGATTTCGTGATTATTGGTGGAATGTCAGCAATTCATCAATTTGTTAAGATTGGAAAATATGCTTTTATCGGAGGTAAATCCGGTCTTAAAAAAGATGTTCCTCCATTTACAAGAGGAGAAGGTTTTCCCTATCACATTGTGGGACTCAACACAGTAGGTTTAAGTCGCAAAGGATTTACTTCAGATCAAATCGCAGCCATCAAAAAAGTTTATAAGATCTTTTATAATTCCGGATTGAATACTTCTCAGGCTTTACAGAAAGTTTCGGAAATTCCCGAGCTGACAGAAGAACAAAAACAATTTGTAGATTTCATAAAAAATTCCGAAAGAGGAATAAACAAGTAAAAGAGAAAAACTTGTTAAAGTTCAAAAATTTAACATGTTTAATTTAATCAATCGTGAACTATGAAAACTTGAGTTAAGCTCCCCGCTATCAGCGAGTTGATAGTTTTATTAAGATGAAAACAAATATCAAGAACATCGGAATGTTCAGATTGCTGATCTTCCGATTGTACGAGCAAGGTATCCACTACATTCCGAAGATTCGACAAGTCGAAACATTCGGAAGTGGTTTGTGTTTTCATAGGAGTTAGTTCTATCTGACTTGACTTAAGGTTTCAAAATCTCGGCTAATTAAACTTAACTCATCCAGCAGATACTGGATAAATCAAGTCTCGTTCTCAAGTTGATCTAAAGAAAAAAATGAATAACAAATCATCCTATAATACCGCATTTATTTTTGATGAAAAATACATCCGTCATTCACTCGGAGATGGTCATCCCGAATCTCCTTTAAGATTGAAAGCAATATTGAAACGAATGGAGGATGTCGGATTGGATAAAGAAGTTATGCAAACCAAACCGGATGTGGATCCATTACCTTTTATAAAACTGGTTCATTCGGAAAAACATATCCAAATTGTGGAAAACCAAGCTTTTGATCCATCAATCTGCAAACTGGCGGTTTCTGGTGCGTTGAAAGCTGTAGATGTGGTTTGTCAGAACAAAGTTCAAAATGCTTTTTGTGCGGTGAGACCTCCCGGACATCATGCTAAAAATAATGGTGAATTCGGATTCTGCTTTTTCAACAATATTGCCATTGCAGCTAAATATGCCCAACAAAAATACAACTTGGAAAGAATTCTTATTGTGGATTGGGATTATCATCATGGTAATGGCACTGAATGGGCTTTTTACGATGATCCCTCAGTTCTGTATTTTTCAACCCATAACGTGTTTGCTTTTCCCATGAGTGGATTTCCAAATTGCATTGGAGCAGGAAATGGAGTTGGTTACAACATTAATGTTCCGCTTCCAAGCGGAGCAGATGATAAGATGATATTAACAGCTTTTGAAAAAATACTCCTTGTAAAAGCAGAAGAATTTAAACCGGAACTGGTTTTGATCTCAGCAGGTTTCGATAGTCGAGAAGACGATTTGTTAGGTGATTTTAAAATTACTGATAAAGGCTTTACTGAACTTACTTCTATACTGATGTCTATTGCTGCAACCTATTCTGATTCAAGATTAGTATCCATTCTCGAAGGTGGTTACAATCCAAGGGGATTGGCTTTAGCAGTCGAAGCTCATCTTAAAACTCTGATAAGCAAATAAGATTTTAATCGAAGATTCAATGTTTGAGGATGCATCAAATAAAAAATATGCTGAATTAACTCTAGTCATTTAATAATATATTTATTAATTTATACATTCGACTACCTGGATTATTCGGATAATCATTTCTTGGAGAAATATCTAATTTCTTAGATATCCACACTGCAGTACTTAAACCTCTAAATGTTCTGTGAATTACAGGTCTTGAATTACTGAAATGGTCATCATGAACTTTTATCTCATCTTTAACAGATTGACAATTTTCAAATCCACAAATTGTATTTGTTTGATTCCGATTCAAATAATGAAATAAAATCCATATTTCAAAACATGGGTTATTGGTTATTATACAAATGTTATCTTCTTCACATTTCCTAATTACCTCATCTGTAATCCAAGAATCTTTATCAATAATGATCCAGAATTCATCTCCGGCCCTATATTCTGTAGATTCTTTTTTTTGCAAAATTGTTTGGTGGACGTACTCAGGTGCTGATAATCCACTATGCTGTAATTGTCTGTTTATAACAATTATCTCAATATTTGTTTTTATTTCATCTCCTAAAGCTTTTAAGTATTTCTTTTCAGTTTGAAAACCTTCAACTGCAATAAAGATTCTTTTACTACTTCTATTTCGGGGATGAGTAACTATAAATTCATTTGTTAGAATTAATCGGGGCATATTATTTTAACCTTTATCAATATTGATTTCAGGTACAGCTCCAAATCTTCCGTTAAGATAATCCTTAACTAATTTTTTATCATAACGTTGTTTAAATTCATAAAGTGAATATAATTCAGAAGATCTAGCATAATTTTTCTTAACATACCATATCTCATCATTACGGAATAAGTCTAAATCCATCAAATTTGTATCATGAGTAGTTGCAATTAATTGGCATGGTCTTCTATCAGTATATTTAAAGAACAATTTAAAAATATTTTTTGATAGAATAGAATGTAAACTTCTATCGATTTCATCAACAATAAATACGGAATCCTTCATTTTGAAATTTAGAAGCATTGGGATAAGATCAAACAATCTTCTTGTTCCATCAGATTCTTCTGGGAGATCAAAATTAATTAATTCATTATTACTATTTAGATGCTGAGATATTAATTTAGTTGCTTTTATTTTATGATCAACCAAAGAAAAAATAAAGAAATGTCCTTCATTACTGAATAAAGAAATGGAATTTTTTTCATCAATATTCTTTTTGATATCATTTATTATTGATTGTGGTATCTCGACCCAAGAATCATCAATGCTCCCTTCATGAAAGGTAAATTCGTCGATATCGATGTCTAAATTATGTAAAATTTGAATAAATGATTTATAAAATTTTTGATCGGCTATTATTGAAAATATATTACCAAATGTCGATTCGGGATAAATAATTGTTAATTTTCTAAACCAATCGATGATATCATCAAAATCTTTAGAATTATTATTGATAACAGTGGTTAAGTAAAGTTGTGTTTTCTTTGTTGCTTTTTTACAAAAGTCGTTATAGAATATTTTATCGTTATCATTTTTTACAAAATCACCAATTTTTATATTTAATACACCAGAATCAGTAGTTTCACGTTCAAATAAAAGTTTGGGCTTCTTATTATTTAATTTATAACACCACTCTTTCAAGACTTTACTATTCGTTATTTCAAATCCATACACATAATATTTATTATTACTTAGAATTGTGTATTCAAATAAAGTGTTATTACATTCATTTGCACACAATTTAAAAAAAGGGATATCTAATCTTGCTGGATTAATAGGTCCATTCATGATAAAATCTCTTCCAATATCTATAGCTTTAACAAAATTGGATTTACCTGAAGCATTGGCTCCATAAATAATTGATGATTTTAAAATTTCTGGATTACTATTTTTTGTATGAAAAATATGATTACTAAAGCTTCTTGTTGGATTTTTAAACATTCTAAATTCTATTTCATTATAAAATGAAAGGACATTTTGACAAATAAATTTTACTAACATAAACACTCCATTAGAGAATTTTTCTCACTAAAGATTACACAAGCTGTTATTAGTCAAGAAATATTATCTGTAAAAGAGAAAAATTCTCTAATTTCAAAATTTTTACTTTTCTGTGTATTCAATAACATCTGCAACCATGCCCAATATCCTATTGTGGATAACTAACCTATAGTTACGATTATTTATTGTGTATTAACCACAAGTTAAAAAGTAAATCCACAACTATTAACTATATTCATTGGTTTCCAAATATTATAAAAAAAATCTCTAACATATTTCATTCTTTTTATAGATTAACTCAATTTTTCAGCAATTTCTCAATTGTCTCCTCATACAATTTCCGGGACTTTTCAGGCAAAAGCGAAACTTGACTTAAGACGGAGTCTTGAGTTAAGTTGAAATGTTTCAATGGATAAGAAAACTTAAGTCAAGTCAGCTAAAGCTAACTTAACTCAATTTTTCAGCAATTTCTCAATCGTCTCCTCACACAATTTCCGAGACTTTTCAGATGTTTCACTTTCCACGTAAACGCGAATGATCGGCTCAGTTCCGCTTTTGCGAATATGAATCCAGAATTTATCTCCCAGAACTTTAATTCCATCGGTTTTATCCAGTTTATATTCATGAAAAATTTCAGGAACTTTTTGCATAATTGAATCGAGTTTTAAAGGTTCCACTTTAATCTTGTCTTTTGCAAAATAATATTTTGGGATTTCATCTGCCAGTTCGGAAATGTGTTTATCCTGTTCTGCCATGTATCCCAAAATTAACGCCATCCCCACCGGAGCATCTCTGGTATAATGCACTTCCGGACAAATGATTCCACCGTTTCCTTCACCCCCAATCGGACTTTTCAGTTCCATCATTTTTTTGCCTACATTTATCTCACCAACTTTTGTGCGATGCACTTTCACACCAAAATCTGCTGCAATATCTTCCGAAGCCATTGATGAGGAAAGATTAGTAACAATATCACCCTTTTTCCTGGAAAGCACAAATTTTTCCGTAAGCAGAAGAGAAAGCTCTTCACCAAGGCATTTCCCCTTTTCAGAAACTATAGAAAGCCTGTCCACATCAGGATCTGTAGCAAAGCCGATATCTGCATTATTTTTCTTAACAGCTTGTTCAAGTTGTTTCAGATTTTTATTTAAGGGTTCAGCTCCGTGAGCAAAAATTCCGGTTGGTTCACTGTTCAATTCAATAACTTCGCAGCCCAGTTCCTCTAATAATTTTGGTGAGATCAAACCTCCGGCACCGTTCACAGAATCAATCACAACTTTAAATTTTTTCTTTCTTATTTTTTCTAAATTAAGATATGAAATGTTCAGGATTTTATTGATGTGCCGCTTTGTTGCTTTGTAGTCTTTACTGAGTTTTCCCATTTTATTCGTTTTAACATAATCAACTGGTTTTTCCAAAGATGAAATAAATTCCTGTGCTTTTTCAGGAAAGAGGAACATACCATTTTCTCCCACAAATTTCATTGCATTCCACTCTGCCGGATTATGAGAAGCAGTAATAGAAATTCCACCTTTTGCATCAGATTCTTCAACTGCTAAAAGAACCGTGGGAGTGGAAACGATGCCAAGATCAACAACATTGCAGCCAACTTTGAGTAATCCGGAAATTATTGCTTTGGACATTGCTGGACCGGAAACTCTTGAATCTCTTCCAACAATGATTTTTCCTCTTTGACTGAAAACTCCGAAATGGGTGGCGAAGTTTGTAGCAATTTCCGGAGTTAATGTATCTGCGAAAATTCCTCGCACTCCTGAAACACTTATCATTAATTTACTCATAGTTTTTACTCCTCTAAAGTACTTTCCTGTTATTGATCTTGTTCACAAGTTGAACTTGTGAACATAATTGAGAGCGAAGTTCAACTTCGTAACGAGAGCAATTTTTTAGATTCCCGCTTTCGCGAGAATGACAGATCGTTGTAATCCCCAACTCGATGAACTGTCATCCTCGACCTGATCGGGGATCTCATGTAACCTGATCATAGATTCCCGCTTCCGTCAAAAGCCAGACACAGTTCGTGTGATTAACAGGGAATCAAATTTCTATGTAAAGAAACTTCGCATTTACTTTGTAATTTTGCTTTGTGACGATTGGCAGTTCTTCAATTATTCGCTTATATTCAGCTATCTGTTTATCATCAAAATCTTCACCGGTTTTAAAATCCAAAATCATAATTTCCTTTTTATGTGAATTCACAAGCAAGCGGTCGATTCGATATTCTTTGCCATCAGCATCAAAAATGATGTGCTCATTAAAAATCCTATCCCAGTTTTCATATTGGAAATATTCGTTTTCATTTTTGAGAAAAGTATTAATTTTATTAGAAATTTCTATGATTTTATGTTTTGAAAATAATCCACCAAATTCTGCGATTGTCCGGTTCAAAGCATTTTGACGATTTTCATTTGTATCTTCAAAAATAAATGATAGATAATAATGTGCAATAATTCCCTTCAAAATATTCCTGTCTTCCAGAATTGATTTTTTATAGTTTTGAAAAATCTGCTGAGATGGTTTTTTTTCTAACATCTTCTCAGAGAAAATCGAGAAATATTCTGAAAAATCATGTTCAGTCTTTATTTGGTTTGAGTGTAAAGTTTCTTTTTCCGGTTCAACCAGTTTACCAATCTGGCTAATCAGATGAGAATCTGATATTTCTATTTCATTCTGCATTTTGTAAAGTGTGGAAAACATCAGAAACGCAGGTTTTTCTTTTTTCTCAATTTCAGAAATATATGGTTCTATTTCTTTTTTTGTATCATAAAAGAAGAAAATATATTGATTAGATTTTGCTCTGGTTAAGGCAACATAGAAAGTGTTTAATTCCTCGATTTTTTCACGAATTTCAGATTTTTCAAATAGTCCCTTTTTAAATGTTTTTTGAAGAATTTTATCGAAATTAAAGGTTGTAAACATCTCATTGATCCCTTTAAAATTTTCATTGAATTCAGTGTAAAAATTCAGTTTTTTATGATTTCTACCCATTTTTGCTGATAGATCGAAAATGGAAAAAACAGTCTCAAATTCCAGACCTTTTGCTTTATGAATTGTCATTAATTTTAAAGCATTTGTTTCGTTCAAGCCAGCTTGAGTAAAATTTTCTTTAGTTTCATTTGCTTTGATGAATCTGAGAAAGCCGGAAAGATTTGAAGGATATTCTTTATTTTGCTTTTCAAATTCTGCTGTGATTTCCAGGAATTTATGGATGTTCTTAAGATCAATTTCAGAGTTGAAAATCTCGGAAATCCTGAAACGTTCAAAAATAAGTTTTACAAAAGAAAGTAGATTAATACAGTTACAATCATCTTTCAAATTTGCGATTCTATTTAAAAAAGAATTATCAGAATGTTCCTGAAAAAATTCCTCATAATTTTTGGCTTTCTGCAGAGTTATCAAGATTATTTTCAAATCTTTTGGATGCATCAAAACAAGATCTGAGCGCAAGAATTTAAGTAATTCAAAAACATCATCATAAACAAAAAATCTTAATAGAAAAAGAATCGGTTTTATGGCACGATGAAGAAAAATCGAAGCGGATGATTCTAAAATATAATCAATTTTAAACTCATCCAAAATTACAGCAATTTCATTCAAATCTCTATTTTTGCGTGCTAAGATGGCACTTTTTACAGGATCTATTTTTCCTTCTTTGATGAGAGGCAATATTGTATCTCTTATGAATTCCTCATAAATTTCAATTCGTGATAAAGAGTTTCTGTCGGATTTATTATTTCGGTTTCGCAGATGAATCTCCACAAATCCTTCATCATAAACCTGCGAACTATTTACAATTCCACTTTGCCAATTTATCTTATTATTTGAAAGCTGAGAAACGAAGCTATCATGATTGAAGAGCTCATTTATGAAGTTCATTACTTTTGGTTTGCTGCGATAAGAAACATCTAAAATTTCCGGTTTATCCGTTGTTTCCAAAAATTGCGGACTTCTAAGCAGAAGTTCACGTTTTCCTCCACGCCAACTGTAAATCGCTTGTTTCTCGTCTCCAACAATAATCACTCCACCAAAAGATTTCTGACCTTCACCGCTTAAAATTTCAGAAATTATCGGATGCAAAATATTCCACTGTAGAACGCTTGTATCCTGGAATTCATCTATCAGTACAAATCTGATTTTATAAGAAAGCTGTTCATAAAAAATATTCAGAACATTTCTATCATCGATAATCGAGATTT
>CAYWPW010000034.1:0-11831 GCA_964460095.1 uncultured Candidatus Cloacimonadota bacterium | reverse complement strand
AGCAGTTCAGCTAAAAGTACCGGACTGGTTCCCACCTTGCCAACCTTGATGCCGGCAGCATGATTAGCTATTACTGATGCTTCAGATAAAGATGTCCCTGTGCTGAGGGCTAAAGCAAGAGAGGCTACAACCGTATCTCCGGCTCCGGAAACATCAAATACATCCTTGGCAACAGTTGGAATATGAATATATTCTTTACCTTTTTCAAAAACAAACATCCCAAGTTCACCGGCAGTAAGAACTATATTGGCCTTCATTTCAGGGATAAGCTTTTGCCCGGCTTTAATGAAATCTTCTTTGTTTTCGATCAAAATTCCACTCATTTTCTGAGCTTCTTGGCGATTGGGTGTAATCAGAAAAGCCCCCTCATAAAAAGATTTATGAAGAGGTTTGGGGTCTATGATCAATAAAATATTATTTTGCTTGGCATATTGTTTAATTTGTTCAACCAAATTCTGGGAGATCATCCCTTTAGCATAATCTGAAATGACTATGGCAGAAATATCCGTAAGATTTCTTAGCTTTTTAAAAAGAAGGGAATTCTTTTCATTATCAATATAATCTGTTTTTTCATAATCGATGCGCAGCAGTTGCTGATGCTGGCCAATTACCCGAATTTTTTGTATGGTTGTTTTATTATTATCAGTAAAAATTCCGTCTGTATTAATCGCATAGGAACGAGTTGTCTCTAAAAGAGTATCTCTGGCACTGTCTTTCCCAACGATTCCAAAGAGATAAGCTTTGCCAGAGAGTGTTGCAACATTTGCCGCTACATTGGCAGCTCCTCCGGGGGCAAAAGTTTCTTTCTTCACATTTATTATGGGAATGGGTGCTTCAGGTGAGATACGTTCTACATCTCCAAAGATATACTTATCGAGAATCAAATCGCCAATAACAGCAATTTTTTTATTCTTAAATTGGTCTAAATACTTTCTAAATTGTTTCATAAACCTCTAAGTAGATACAGCTTCGCCCCGTGACTTACAGTATCCAATCAAAATCAAGTTGTCATATGTTCTAACTATAAGTTACGTGTCAATTTTTTTTGCACCCTGAAATTGCTGAACATTATGAAATTCTCCAGGAAAAGACGATAAGTTATTATTAATAAATTAGCTTAATGAAACAAAACCATTATCAAATTATTTTTTATTTCACTCAGGTAGAAGCCATTATAAGTGAAATTAAGGCATTCCGGGTAGAAAACAAAACCTAAATTAAGGAATTATCTCTTCTGTGATCTAAGAAACAAATTGTATACCAAGTGACACAGAAAAATTTATTCCCTGATTTTAATCGCTTAATTACCGAAATTAATAACCTGATTTTTCAAAAATGTGAAATTAACTACTTTCAGCAAATATTCTTATAACATTTTTTATTGACATTATAACATAAATAAAATTTGTAAATATAAAAATCTAAACTTTAGGAGGAAATCATGAAGAATATTTTATTATGCACTTTAATGATTTTATTAGCAAGCGTATTATTGGCTGAATTCATGCCATTCAATCCTGAGCATTCCTATCCGAAAATAGTCGTTGTCTGTTTTGAAAGAACTGTTATAGGAAATCGAGAAGGGATCCTGGGCTTTGAGGTTACAGACGGAGTTGTACAAACCGGGATTGCCAGCTTTGATAATTTAGCTCAGCAGTTCAGATTTGTAGATCTGCAGCAAAAGCACGATTTTATTAAGGATCTGGACTGGCATAAAGACGGTATGTATCCAAGAAATATTTACCGTATAATTTTGGAAAGTAATGACAATATCGAAGAAGCGCTTTCTGCTCTCTCGCAAAATCCGCATATTTTATTTGCTGAATATGAACAGATAAGCAGACTTGATTTTATACCTGATGATCCTCAATACAGCATGCAATGGCATCATCCTGTTATTGAAAGCCCCCAAGCCTGGGATTATTCATGGGGCAGTGAAGAGATCATCATCGGTATTGTGGATGCTGGCATTAAATGGAACCATCCTGACCTGCAGGACAATATCTGGATAAATGAACCTGAACTCAATTCCACCAGTGGCGGGAACCCAATGACCATCAACTGGACATCCGGAACAGTTTCCGGTGGTAATAGCATAGATGATGATGGAAACGGTAAAGTTGATGATTGTATCGGTTGGAATTTTTACAATAATAACAACCAATCATATCAAAGTCTTTCCGCCAATGACCACGGAACCCACGTTGGTGGCTGTGCCGGTGCAGTGGGAAATAATGGTGTTGGAGTTGTTGGCGCAACCATGAATGTGAAATTGATATCATCCCGTCATGCACCTACAAATATAGCTTTTCCTTACGTTCAAAGTCCAATCAATGGTATGTATTACTGCATAGATTCCGGAGCTGATGTTGTTAATTGCAGTTTCGGAGGTTCAGGTAACAGTTCCCAGTATAATATAGTGGCAGATTATGCTGTATCACATGGTTCTTTAATCATTGCCTCTGCAGGAAATAACGGTTCTAATAATGGTACTTATCCTCACTATCCTGGGGATGCCACCAATGCTGTAAATGTCGCTGCTACAGGGCAGAATGATATTATAGCTTCATTCTCCAATTATGGAGACCCGATAGATGTGAGTGCACCCGGAGTGGACATCCGCTCTACCGTTATCGCAGGTAATGGATATGATAATTATCAGGGAACATCAATGTCTTCTCCGATCGTGGCTGGAATCGCTGCTCTAATTAAATCATTGCACCCGGATATTTCAGGCTCAGATTTAAAAGCAAGACTGGAAATGACTTGCGATGATATCGATGCTTTAAATCCCGGTTTTGAAGGCTGGTTAGGAGCGGGTAGAGTTAATTCTTTTCAGGCTTTGATGTATGATTTGATTCCCAAACTTATGATCGAAGACTTTTTCTTTTTTGAAGTTTCAGGAGATGGAGACGGAGTTGCCAATCCGGGTGAAACAATCGATCTTACCCTTATGTTGGAAAATGCTGTTTTTTCCGGTGGCGCCTGGGCTGCTGCAAATGGTGTTTATGCAACTATGAGCTGTTCAACTCCCGGAGTTACAATCATCAACGATACTGGTAATTTTCCCAACATTGGCAGTAGCGGAACAGGCTGGAATGCCAGCGAACCTTTCCGGTTTGAAACAGACGAATATTTAACTGATCTGATAATCCCTTTTGTTATTACAGTTTATGCAAACCAGACCAATCCGGACTATCCTTATGAAGTCAGCTATGATTACGATTTTAATCTTTCACTTTCGCAAGCTGGCTGGCCCTTTGAACTGGGAGGTGCGACCTCTTCTTCCGCCTTGATAATCGATCTCAATAATGATGGAGAAAATGAAGTGGTTTTTGGTGATCAAACCGGTCTTCTGCATGCAGTACTATATAACGGAACAGAAGAACTTCCCAACTTCCCGCTAGATTTTGAAGCAAATATCAATGCTGCTGTTGCTGTTGCAGATATCAATGAAGATGGCTATAATGATATTATTGTAGGAACTCAGGGAAATGAGTTGGCTGCTGTGGAGTATACTGGCAACATTCTTTTCACATATGATACTGGTGGTCAGGTAAAAGGAAATCCGATGATTGCAGATGTAGACGGCAATGGAACTCTGGAAATTATTGTTTTCACTTTCAGTGGCAGTCAGGCCATTATCTTAAATGCAGATGGTACTAACTATGCTAATTTCCCCCTCACTTTACCTTGCAGCACTCTGGCTTCACCCACGATTGCCGACCTTGATGCAGATGGTTATCTGGATATCATCACCGGAACTGTGACCGGCATGGTTTATGCTATTTCTTCCGATACCGGTACAGATGTTCCGGGCTGGCCCTATGCCGCGGGTGGAGGAGCCTGGAACGGACCGATCGTGGCCAACATTGACGGAGATGAAGATCCTGAGGTTTTAATCGCTACTTTAAATGGAAAACTGGTTGTCATCAATCATGATGCTACCCTCAATTTCGAGGTGCAAGTGGACGGTCAGATCAAATCATCAATTGTGGTGGGCAATCTTGATAACAGCGGTTCTCTGGAAATTATCTTCACCAACACTTTAGGAGAACTTTTTGTGTTTGATAATCAGGGCAATAATTTCTGTGTCTTTCCAGTCAATTTCGGAGCTTCTACTGAATCCACTCCCATTCTCGCTGATATGGATAATAACGGCACTTTAGAAATAATTTTCGGTGATGATGACGGCTATCTTCATGCCATTGATATCACAGGAAATGAAACCGGAAATTTTCCGCTTTTCCTGGAAAATTCCTTAAAGGTCAGCCCAGCCATCGGCTTCGC
This sequence comes from uncultured Candidatus Cloacimonadota bacterium, assembly GCA_964460095.1. Classification (GTDB taxonomy): domain Bacteria; phylum Cloacimonadota; class Cloacimonadia; order Cloacimonadales; family TCS61; genus JABMPU01. The sequence continues at coordinate 7,541 of CAYWPW010000034.1, read as the reverse complement.
AGATAATGACGATGATATTGAAATCGCCATTGCCAATATGACTGGCTATAATCTGATAGATTTCAAAAGAGAAACTGGAGAAATCAGCTGGCCATGTTTCAAGAATAATCCGGCCCGAACCGGAAATATAAATTACACTCTGCCCACAGTAGAAGAAGTTATTCCAACTTATATGACAGCTCTGGGAAATAATTATCCCAATCCCTTTAATCCCCAAACAACCATCAGCTTCAGCTTAAAAGAGAACAGCTTTGTTAATCTCGAAATCTTCAATATCAAAGGGCAATTGATTAAAACTCTCATTGCAGATACTTATGAAGCAGGAGTACATTTTACGAATTGGACAGGAATTGATAACAGCGGTAAATCCATTGGCAGTGGTATCTATCTTTATAAGCTGGAAACCAAAGATTATTCAGCTTCCAGAAAAATGTTGCTGCTGAAATAGAATTTCATTTTCAGATAAGAGAAGCTCCACTTAGTTGGAGCTTTTCAATTTTTATTTTTGGATTCAAACTTAGTAAACCTTCAAAAGAGTGTTTGACAAAAATATACCATAAAAAAATTGTACATAATCAAAAAATAAGCGAAAAAAAATATTGGAGGAAACATGAAACATCTATTTTTGTTTTTAATTATCGTAGTTTTAGCTATTAGTTTATGGGCTGAAACTGCATCTTATGAAGACGCTCTGCAAGTTGCCAACCTGAAACTGCAAATTCAGGAAAAGGAAGATTATTCGATTTCTGCTGTTTTTGAAATGGAAAATCAAGCCGGCTTAACCTTAGCCTATGTTTTTCATCTGAGTCCGTCCGGTTTCATTGCTGTTTCAGCAGATACCGATCTTCCACCCGTTATTGGATATTCTTTTCTTAATAACTTCATGACGGAAAATATCTGGCAAAATATCGGTTTTCAATATCTACAAGAGGACATGCAATTAAGACTTGCTGCTATTTCCCTTACAGCTGAAAATGTAAAAGAGACAAACAGGACTTTGTGGAGAAATTATCTAACAGGAAATATCGCATCTCCTCAAAACAGGGATGGTATCTGGCCTCCGGAAGGATATAGCCCTACAGAAGGCTGGGTCGTAACCCAGTGGAATCAAAGTCCTACACCATATTGGACTTTCTGTCCTCTTGATCCGAGCACTATGGCACGTTGTGTAGTAGGATGTACAGCTACTGCCATGTCGCAAATAATGCACTATCACCGCTGGATCGGTGATGCCAGTTTTGATGATGCGGATGACTATTATTCCAACTACACAAACCCTCCTATTCATATTGATGATGATTATCTAACGCTTGATTTTCCTTCCTTCCCCCAGTTGAATCCCTACCTGGATGACTTGAAAATTGCCTATGCAAATTATGATAATCCTAGCAATGATATGATTTCCGCTCTCTCCTTTGCTACGGGTGTATCCATAGAAATGGATTACTCATCCAACGGTTCAGGAGCACCCATAAATGCTGTTTATTATGCTCTTCTAAATAAATATGATTACGACACAGCGTCCTATACCGACGCTATAAACAGTGTTTTTTATGATAATCTGCAGATAGATATGATGGAAGCTCGTCCCGCCGAGTTTGGGATTTCTTCCTCCGGTGCAGATGGGCATGCTATTATTTGTGATGGTTATAATAGTAATGACGGTAACTATCATCTAAATTTTGGCTGGGGAGGTTCTTCCAACGGCTGGTTCTCTCTTCCCACCGGAATGCCCAGCGGATATAACATCATTCATAACGCTGTCATTAATATCGAGGGAGGAACTGTTCCATTTCATGTTCAAGGCCAGGTTTATGTAACAGGAGCTGCAGCTGATGATGCTTATGTTACTATTGATGGACCTCTTTTCTTTGATTGTTATGTTGATGATCCTAACGGGTATTTTGATCTGCCCTATATCTATGAAGGAACCTACCAGGCAACAGCTGTAATCGAATTAGATGAAGGTGGTTATTTTTATGAAACACATGAAGTTGTATTGGATGAAAACAATAACATACTAATATTTGTTTTGGATAGTTACGAAACAATCACCGGCACTGTAACAGCTCCCATTAGTCCGGAAAACTGCCATATCAATCTTTATCAGGATAACCAGCTAATGACTTCCGGAGTGGTTGATGCTTCAGGCAATTATACAATGAGCGGTGTTCTTCCTGGAGAATATCTTGCCACAGCCAGTTTAGATGGAAATTATTATGATGAAATTGTATTTGAAATCACTGCCCAAAACCAGGTTATCGATTTTGACCTCGAGCATTATCCTTATGATAATATTATTTGTTTTGCCAGTGAGTCTGTTGGGCAATTTCAGCTTTTACAGGATCTGTCGGTTGCTATTCGTGTGGCAGAAGAAGATTTGACAAACATAGAAAATGATGCCTTTGCAAAAGTAGAGCTTATCGCTCCTTTTAATCCGACAGATGGTGAAATCTACGCCCAGATCTGGAAAGACGAACTGCTTATCTCGGAAAAACAGGTCTTTGCTTTCACAGACGGAGATTGGGTAGAAGTTGTGCTGGAAGATTTCGCACCGATAGACCTGGAAAGTGAATACTTTATTGGCTATAGAATACACTCTCTGGCTGGAGCAATACCGGCAGCATATCATGATGCCGGTCCCAGGGTGGAAGGAAAAGGAGCTTATTTAAAGATCTCCGGCTGGATTCCGCTCGCTCCTACTTTTGATTACAATTTCTGCATAAAAGCAATTGCGATTTCTCAAAATTCATCAGGTTCAAACGAAATTGAAGTTCCAACTTTTGTTACTTCGCTGGGAAATAATTATCCCAATCCATTCAATCCGCAAACAACCATCAGTTTTGGCTTACACGAAAACAACTTTGTCAAACTTGAAATCTTCAATATTCGTGGTCAGTTGGTAAAAACTCTCATTTCCGATAATTATGATGCCGGAGTACATTCAGCTATTTGGAACGGAATTGATAATAGGAATAATCCAGTTGGCAGTGGAATCTATCTTTATAAGCTGGAAACAGGAAATTATAGTTCAACCAAGAAGATGATCTTATTGAAATAATTTTCTGATAAAAATACTTATTGACCTGCCGAATTTAATAGTTCGGCAGGTTTTTTATTGACATTAAAAGTTTTCTTTAAATTTTCAAAACAAGTTAAGAAAAAATGGAACACGGATGACACAGATAATACGGATTTGCAGGGATTGGACTTGACTCGCAACGACTTGTCCGGGCGTAATAAAATGAAGACTGAAGTGTGAGTCGAGAACAATCATAAGTAATGAAAAAATGAATATGACTGAAAATAAAATGAAAGAAAGAATCGATAAATTAAGAATCCAGATTAATACTATTGCAGAGCGTGCTGGTATAAATCCTGAAAGTATTAAACTAATTGCTATAACCAAAACCCGCACTCCGGAAACTATCGATTCAGCTCTCAAATTCGGCATCGAATTTGTCGGGGAAAATAAAGTACAGGAAGCTGAGCAGAAACTTCCACTGCTCAAAGAAAAATATAAAGAGTTCCATTTCGTGGGTCATTTGCAATCCAATAAAATTCCTAAACTGATGAAATTAAATCCGGATTTGATACACTCGATCGATAAATTTTCAACCGCCGAAAAACTAAACGAATATCTATCCAAAAAAGATAAAAAACAAGATATTCTGATCCAGGTTAATACTTCGGAAGAGCAAAGCAAATTCGGTATAAAACCAAATGAAACTCTTGCTTTCATAAAAAAAATCAGTTCCCTTTCCAATCTTAAAATAAAGGGTTTGATGACGATCGGGATATTCTCTGATAATGAAGAAAAAATCCGCAAATGCTTTCAAATCCTGAGAAAAATTTTCGAGAAAATAAAAGCTGAAAAAATTCCTAATGTGGAGATGAAATATCTTTCCATGGGAATGACTAACGATTTTGAAATTGCCATCCAGGAAGGTGCGAACATCATCCGCATCGGAACAGCCATTTTCGGAATAAGAAATTTTTAAAAGGAAAAACTATGATTCCAATCTTAATTTTTGCCGGACTGCTGATTTTATCTTATTTAATCGGCTGCCATTCAGCAGCCAGACTCATTGCCAAGTACTTTAGAAGTTTGAATATTGACAAAGTGGGAACCGGTCATCCTGATACGGAAAATATTTTTCATAATGTCGGTAAATTTTTAGGAATTCTTACCGGCATTGTAGATTTTGGCAAAATCTATCTTTATCTTATTGTGCTGAATTTTTTCTTAAACTATTTTGCTATCACTCAATCAATTTCCTCACAAAATCATTTACTCGTTTTGGGCTTTATTATGGTTGTTGGTCACTGCATGCCGGTAACTCACCATTTTAAAGGCGGGAGAGGTCTTTTCACCTATATGGGATTGGTCACTTTTTTTGCTCCCTGGCCCATGATAATCGTGATTTTTCTGGCTATGATTTCCGTTTTCTTCTTCAAGCAGATACGCTTTGCTCAGTATATGATTGTACTGCTTCCTCCCTTCATTAATTTCTTTTTCCCCGGTGGAAAAGAATTTCTCGGGAAGATGTTCATCGCTGCTTTTTTAATGGGTATTATTAACTATTTTGTGTCCAAAAAATTAGGAGAAATATAATGCTAATTGTTCCGGTCTCAACTCAGAAAGAATTAAGAAAATTTATCAAATTACCCTTCCGGCTCTATAAAGATGACCCTTATTGGGTGGCTCCTCTTCTCATGGACCAGAAAAAGTTCTTCAATTCTAAAAGGAATCCCTATTTCAAACATTCCGAAGTACAGCTTTTTCTGGCTTTACAAAACGACAAAGTGGTTGGCAGGATCTCCGCTCATACCAATACTCTGCACAATAAAACTCACAAAGATAAAGTAGGATTTTTTGGTTTCTATGAATCTATCAATGAGCAGGAAGTAGCAAATGCTCTTTTTGATGTAGCCTTAACCTGGCTGAAAGAAAAAGGATTTGATACGATGCGCGGTCCTATGAACTTCTCTGTAAATGATGAATGTGCTCTGCTTATCGATCCCTTTGATTCTCCACCCATGGTTCTGATGACCTACAATTTTTCTTATTATAAATCTTTATTTGAAAAAGCCGGATTGAAAAAAGCAATGGATGTTTATGCCTATCACATCAAAGTACAAAAACCACCGGAACGCCTGGCAAGACTGGCTGCCAAAATTGAAAAGCGCGGAAATTTTACTATCCGCTGTTTGACCACCAAAAACAGGAAAAAACTTAAAGCTGATGTTGCCATGGTTTTTCATATTTACGAAGAAGCGTGGAAAAATAACTGGGGTTATGTTCCCACCACAGAAAAAGAATTTGATTTAGTGGTTGATAATATACTTCCTATCTTAAGACCTGAATTTGTCTTTATCGCAGAAATTGCTGGAAAAGCAATCGGTTTCTCTGTTACCCTGCCGGATTACAATTTCATTCTCAAAAAAATTAAGGGAAAGCTTTTTCCCCTGGGTTGGCTCAAATTCCTCAAATATAAAAATAAAATTCCCGGTCTGAGAGTTCCCATTATGGGTGTTCTGGATAAATATAAAAATCGCGGTATCGATGTTTCGTTTTATTATCATTCTTTCAAAACTGCTTATGAACATAAAAACCCATACACTGATGCTGAATTTTCCTGGGTTCTGGAAACCAATAAAATGATGAACAGAATTTCTAAAAGTTTGAATGCGTCCATTTATAAAACCTACAGGATCTTTGATAAGAAAATTTGATTTCATGACTAAAAATAGATTTCGACCCATCGATTTCATCTCTTTTGCGTATATTTTCATAAATTTGCTTTTTATCCTTTTTGGATGGAAACGCATTTTAAATCCGCAACTCCATTTTTTCGTCTTTCTCATGATCGGAATAGTGATTTTCTTACTGGTGCAATATTCTCACAAATCTAAAATTTTATCCTTTTTCAGGGACTGGTATCCTTTCTTAACATTTCTCTATTTTTTTGAGGTAACCTCTGCTCTGAATAAAGTTTTTTTCCCGGATTTCATTGATCCCTTTTTCCAGAAAATTGATTTGCTGATTTTCGGATATCAACCAGCCATCCAGTGGGGACTTAAATGCGATAATTTTTTCATCCACGAAATTATGGCTTTTTCCTATTTTTCTTATTATTTGATGTTCCCATGTCTGGGAATTTACCTCTATCTGAAAAACAGGAAGGTTTTTCATAAATTTGTTTTCACTCTCAGTTTTGTCTTTTATACTTGCTATCTCACCTACAATGTTTTACCTGTGACTGGCGGCAGATTTTGGGATTTAACTCTTGAACTTACCAAGATTTATCGATATGGTATTTTCAGCAGGATCATGACATTTATCTACAGTCATACAACTCATTATGGCGGGGCGTTTCCCAGCTCGCATGTAGCTTTATCGGTGGCTGTTACGATTTGTGCTCTGCGAAATCAAAAAGTACTCGGTTACATTTATCTTGTTCTCACGTTTCTGCTCAGCATTTCCACTGTTTATCTCCATTATCACTATTTTATTGATACGATTTTTGGTATTTTTTACGGAATCGGCTTCTATTTTGTAGCTCTTAAAATCCTAACAAAGCTTGAAGAAAAATGTTCAGTTTTTTAAATTCCGGAATTTTAATTCTTTCCTCTGCTATCGTCATACCGATCTTGATCTATCTTTTTGCCAAAAAGAAACCGCGTAAAATCATTTTCAGTACCATCAGGTTCATCAAAGAAAGCCAGAAAAAACAGAGAAGAAAGATCAATATTAAAAACCTGCTGCTGCTGATTCTGAGGATGTTGATTATTCTTTTCACAATTCTGGCAATCTCACGTCCGGCTTTAAAAGCTCCCTTTCTCGATAAAGGCAATCTGCATCCTCAAACTGCAATTGCCCTAATTATAGATAATTCCTATAGCATGGATTTTCTGATCGATACTCAAACCGAACTTGAAAAGGCAAAATCCATTACCTCTGAAATCAATGAAATTATCTCTAAAGATGATATTACTTTAATCCTGACATTAAATAAAGACTGGAACAATCTTAACGGAAACCTGATCTATGGAAAAATCCCTGAAGACCTGATTACCAATATTTCCATCACTCCCCAGGCTCATCCTTTAAAAGAGGTAATTGCTTTAGCTTCCGGGAAATTGAAAGAGAGCCATCTTCCCAACCAGGAAATCTATTTTATCACAGATTTTCAAGAACAAGAATTGCCGGAAAAAATTGATATTCCCACATTTTTCATTCCCACAACCGAGCTGGAAAACAAAAATAATATCAGTTGCCAGAATGTGCAGTTAACAGCAGAATTAACCAAAAGGACATTTCAGAAAATCCTCTCTTTCGAGGTTGTGAATCATGCTGATTTTTCCCAGCAGGATATTATTTGTCAGCTCTTTTTTGAAGGGCAAACCACTTCTGAAAAAGTTGTTGATCTCCAACCGTTTCAAAGAAAAAAGGAAACCTTTGCTATCAACCTGGAAAAGTCAGGCTGGCATTCCGGTTATGTTCAGGTTAAGAATGAAAGACTGCCTTTTGATAATCG
>CAYWPW010000033.1:0-12025 GCA_964460095.1 uncultured Candidatus Cloacimonadota bacterium | reverse complement strand
GATCTTATCTTCATTTAAAAGAAATTTCAAAGATACTATCTGAGCGATATCTTCCGCATCATCATAATTTCTTATCATAAAATTTGATAAATTAAAAGCATAGTCACGCACTGCATGATAAGTTTCTTCTCTCATAATAACCTCCAACAAGGATTAAATACAATGCAAGAAAAGAATTATAGCTATAATTCAGTCAAATAGTTTTTTCATTTTTACAAATTTCCTTAAACGATAGATTTTCAACTTTTGAAACATCGAATTAACTGCTTGACAAAAAGAAGTGCGATTTTTTTTTCAAATTTGTTTTAAAAAAATTAAAGAAAATGGGAATTAGCTGACGCAGTTGAGTCAGCCTTTTTTAGATATAAGCTTCTAACCACTGATTTACAGTGGTTAAATATTATAATGGGCAGGTTATGTTAAAGAAATTAGAAGAAATCGCCAACAAAGTATGTTCTCAAAACAATGTTGCTCTTTATGATGTGGAAATTAAACATGCATCAAAAGGTAAGATTCTGGTGTTTTATATTACTAAGATAGATGGAGTTTCCATTGCGGAATGCCGCTCTGTGAGTAGGGACATCAGCAGAATCTTAGAAGAAGAGGATTTTATCGAGGACAGATATTTTCTGGAAGTTTCATCACCCGGTTTGGAACGCGAATTAAAATTCAAGAAACATTATGTAAGTGCCATAAATGAAAAAGTGAAAATCACATTCTGTGAAAACGAGAAAAATGTAACTAAAATCGGGATTTTATTAGAGGTATTTCCCGAAGAAATAAAAATGGAAATTCAGGATGAGCTTGTTCTGATTTCTTTTTCAGACATTAAAAAATCAAAAACATATTTTGATTATATGAAGAAAGAATAATCTTAACATCAAAATGGGGTTAAATAATGAGTGCTAATTTAATGAGTTCACTTGCTGAACTTGCAAATTTGAAACAGCTCGATAAAGAAAAACTATATGAAATCATCAAAGAAGGATTGTATCAGGCAGTTTCCAAAAAACTCCTTTTGGAAAACGAGTTGAAAATCATTGCAGATTTCGATACAAATAAGATTTTGGCAAAATTCAAGAAAATAGTGGTGGAACGAGATGTTTCTCTGGGTGAAATTTCGCTTGAGGACGCTGGTTATTATGAAGATGCTGTAGAAATTGGAGATACTATTCCCGTCGAAATGGCAATCTACGAATTTGAACCTAAAGTAATCCGTAATGCCAGGAAAGCAATTCTCGAAAAGATCAAATTGTTAGAAGAAGACCGCATTATGTACGACTATGAAAACCAGAAGAATCAGATAGTATCCGGAAAAGTGCGTAAAGTGGATTATAATGGTTATGTGCTCGATATTGGTTATGCGGATGCTTTGCTGCCGGTTGAAGAACAAATAGAAGATGAATTCTATAAAGTCGGCGATATGGTTCGTGCTTATGTTGTGAATATCCGCAAAAGAAAAAATGATGTGATCGTCATCTTATCCCGCACACGAGCTGAATTTGTAAAAAGAATTTTTGAAACAGAAATTCCTGAGATAAATTCCGGTGAAATAGAAATTAAGAAAATCGTACGCGAACCCGGGATGCGAACCAAAGTTGCTGTAAAATCTAATGAGCCGAAAATCGATGCTTTAGCTAGCTGCCTGGGACCAAAAGGTATGCGAATCGATCAGATACGAAAAGAATTGAATGGTGAATTGATCGATATTATTTTGTGGGATAATTCTCCGGAACAATTTATTGCTAATGCTATCGGACAGGATCTGGTAGAAAAAGTATATCTTGCTCAAAGAGGAAAATTTGCCAGGATCATAGTGGCTGAAAAAAGCAAGAATCTTGCTATCGGGAAGAAAGGGAAAAATGTTAAATTAGCTGCGAAGCTGACCGAATATAAATTGGATATTTTCACAGAAGAAGAATTTGAAGATAAGATATCTGAAGAAAGAAGAATCACGAGTCATGTGAGTGATTTGGATGGTGTTACTCCAAAAATCGCTGAAATCCTGAAAGTTCATGGTTACACTTCAGTTCAGGATATTCATGTTGCCGGTATTGATGAGTTGTGTCATTTGGAAGGTCTGGGAAAAAAGACCGTAACAAAAATCAAAGAATCAGCGAATTATTTCTAATGCCAAACAGAGCATCAAAAGCAGGTCATATTCCTATCAGAAGTTGTGTGATCTGCAAAACGAAAGATAATCAGGGAAACTTGATCAGATTTGCCTTTATCAAAAATGAAATAGTTTTTGATCTGAAAAGGAGAATTGCGGCACGCGGATATTATGTGTGTGATAATAATGAATGTTTGCAAAAGTTAGATAAATGGCTTAATAAAAGAAAGAAAAAATCAAGGAAATAGTTTGGAAGCAAAACAACAAAAGGTTTTAAATTTATTGCATCTGGTAAGAAAAGCAGGAAAATTGAAATTAGGATTTGATGCTTGTGAAAGATCGGTTTTATCTGGAAAATCAAAATTTTTAATTTATTGTTCCGATTTATCCAAGAATACTCAAAACAGATTACAAAACCTTTTGACCGAGCAAAAAATCAAATCACAAGAATTCGGGACCAAATCGTTATTTGGCAATGCTTTCAAAACTAAAGATCTGGGTATCATAAGTATTGAAGATAAAAATTTTGCAAGCGGGATTATCCGTTTAATCGGATAAATTGGGGGAAAGATGGCTGTCAGAGTTCATGAATTGGCAAAAGAATTTAAAATTTCAACAGCAGCTTTGAAAAAGCATTTACTGGATATGGGTGTGGTAGTTAAAAGCCATATGAGTCCTGTTGATGAAGAAATCGAAATAAAGATCCGTGAAAAATTCAACCAGGAAGCAGCTTCAGTAAAACAAAGACAGAAAGATAGACAACTCATTCACAAAAAAATCGTGCTTGCAGAAAAGAAGAAAAAGGACGAGATCAAAGAAGCAGCATTATCCAAAAAAATAGAAAAAAAACCAGAAGAAAAAGAAATTCCTGTTTTTGTGGAAAAACAGATAAAAAAGGCTGGCACCTATGAAGGCAAACGAAAACCCGAATTACGAAAAAAGATTGAAAAAAAACTTCCGGAACAACCGGAAAAAATCTTAGAAACCAAGTTTAAAGATATCAAAAAGAAAAAAGAAACATCCTTTGAAGAAAAAGATAAACATCTAAAAGCAAAACTTAAACAGTTAAAAAAAGGTGGAAGAAAGAAAAAATTCATACCGTCAGAATCGGAAGAAGCAGCAATTTCCAAAAACATCAAAAGAACTCTTTCTACTACTAAGAAAACAAAAAAATATAAAAAAGATGAAAAAGAACAAGTTCAAAGAGAATTTACAATTGTTATCAGTGAATTCACGTCTGTGAGCGAATTGGCAAAAATCATGAATGTTTCCGCCACTGAAATCATCACGAAATTTTTCGCAATGGGATTGATGGTAACCATCAATCAAAGATTAGATAAAGAATCATTGGAGATGATTTGTGATGAATTTGAATTTGAGGTTGAATTTCAGGATGAATACGGAACTGATATTTTAGAAGAAAAAACAGAAGAAAGATCGGATCTGGAAAAATTGCCCAGACCGCCTGTTGTTACAATCATGGGTCATGTGGACCATGGTAAGACCTCCATCTTAGACCGCATTCGCTCCACCAATATCATTGCCGGTGAGCACGGTGGAATCACTCAACACATCGGTGCTTACCAGGTTGAATATAACGATAAAAAAATCTCATTTCTTGATACTCCCGGGCACGAAGCTTTTACAGCGATGCGAGCTCGCGGAGCAAATGTAACGGATATTGCCATAATTGTGGTTGCTGCCAATGAAAGCGTCAAACCTCAAACCATAGAAGCTATTGATCATGCTAAAGCAGCAAGTGTTCCGATCATCGTAGCTCTCAATAAAATCGACTTAAAAGATGCGAATATCGATAGAGTTATCAATGATTTGATGAAGCTAAACCTGATGTTGGAAGGTTATGGCGGTGAAGTATTATGGATAAAATGTTCCGCTCTCACCGGTGAAGGAATTGATGACCTGCTCGATACAATCCTTCTGTCTGCAGAAATGCTGGAGTTTAAAGCTCCTCAAGCTATTTCCGGAAAAGGTTTTGTAGTTGAATCTAAAAAAGATCAGCGTATGGGAACAATTGTTACTATCCTGCTTCAGGAAGGAACTTTGCATAAAGGTGATAATATTGTTTGCGGTGCTACTTTCGGTCGTGTAAGAAAAATGGAAGATGAACGTGGTTATGAATTAAAAGAGATTTTTCCTTCTGATGTTGCAATTCTTTATGGATTGAATGGCGTACCCAAAGCAGGAGATATCATCAACCAAGTTGAAAACGAAAAAACTGCCCGACAGATCAGTACGGAACGAATGCACATCCGGCAGGAGAGAGAAAAATATCACGGCAAAACCAGTTTGGATAATCTTTTCCAAAAAATAAAGGAAAAAGGAATTTCCGAAATCAAGATGATCGTTAAAGCAGATACCGACGGATCTGTGGAAGCACTTTGCGATTCCTTCCAGAAACTCTGCACAGATGAAGTTAAAGTGAACATTATTCACAAAGCTGTAGGCGGGATAAACGAAGCTGATGTCAGTCTTGCTTCAGCTTCTGATGCGATTATTATCGGTTTCCATGTGAGGACGAACAGTGCAGCCAAAAAGCTTGCCGAAGATGAAAAAGTTGAAATTAAAATCTATCAGGTTATTTATGAAGCAATAGAAGATATTCAGCTCTCAATGGAAGGAATGTTAGCTCCTGAACTTAGAGAAAAGTTTCTTGGTTCTGCTGTGGTTAAACAAATCTTCAAGATTAAAAAAGTAGGAACAATTGCTGGTTGTCACATTGAAAAAGGTGCGATAATAAATACAGCAAAAATCCGGCTATATCGAAATGAAATCATGGTTCATGAGGGTACACTTTCATCTTTGAAACATTATGCAGAAGAAGTTACTGAGATGAAAGCCGGTACTGAATGCGGAATTGGAATCGAAGGATATAATGACATCAAAGAAAATGATGTGATCGAAGCTTATATTATCGAAGAAATATCCAGAAAATTGTAAAAAATTATTGAGATCATTATTCAAAGTAATGGCTCACAGATTTTCACGGATCAGCATGGATGATAAACTATTTTACTTGAGAACATAAAGTTATTAGTTGCAAAGAAAATTTGTCTTTGCCGGTCAGACAGTAGCATGATCGTAACGAGAATCAGCAACAATCGGAGATGAATTATGGAAAGAATTCGAATTCAAAGACTTGAAAAAGAACTCCTTAAATTTATCAATAATATTGTAACTTACAAATTGCGAGACAAAAACCTGGAGTGGGTCAGTATCAGTGCTGTCAAACTTACAAATGATATTTCACATGCAAAAATCTATTTCACTTTTCTAGGAGAAAAATCTCCTCAAAATGTATTGGATACATTAACAAAAAGCTCAGGATTTATCAAAAAGGAAATTGCTGCAGCAAAGTTTCTACGTCAAATTCCAGAATTGATTTTCCTGCATGATGACTTAGAAAATAATGCTCGAAATATAGATAAGATATTTGCTAAAATCCACGCTGAAAAAGAGAAATAAATATGAATTTATCTACAATTTCCGAACTTAAAAAAACGCTCCTCGAAGCAATCGATTCTTATTCATCTATTGGAATTGTAACTCATGTAGAACCGGATGGTGACGGTTATTACTCGGCTCTGGCTATACAGGAAATTTTCAAAATCAAAAATCGTAAAGCAGAAATTATTTTGGAAGAACCGGTTGGGTCAAAATACACCTTCCTGGATAATAAAAAACATTATATTTTGTTTTCCGAAAGATTAAAGTATGAACTGCTCATCATTGTAGATTGTCATGAGAAAAGTCGTATTGGAAAATGTGCACCTTTAATTGCCAAAGCAAAAAAAATAATTGCCATCGATCATCATATTGAATCCAAGATAATTCTTGAAGCAAACTCTTTTATTGATACAAAATTTGCCAGTATTGGAGAAATTGTTTTTCAAATGTTCGAGGAGGAGATAAAAAATTTTCCTCGTTCCTCACAAAAATTTATTTCCGAAGCGATTTACATAACAATATTGAATGACACAGATAATTTCATGAATTCAAATACCAGTTCGGAAACCTTCAGAATCTGTTCCAGGCTGATGGAACTGGGATTGGAACCCGGAAAAATTGCTAAGAAATACCTGCTTGATAAAACCATTTCCGAAATGAAATTTGTCGGAGAAGTACTCTCAACTATCAAAATTTTAAACGATGATGAAATCCTGTTTATGCACTCAACCCTGGAAATGCTAAAACGAAACAAACTGAATAACGGAGTTACAGCAGGATTGACTCGTTGGATTAAAGGCATAAAAAATCTGAAAGTTGCTGTTTATTTCAAAGAGATCGAAGAAAAGAGATATCAACTACATCTTCGCTCTAAATTTGTAAACGTAAATATTATTGCATCAAAATTCGATGGTGGTGGTCATAAAAATGCTTCCGGATGCAAAATCAATGGAAGTCTGGAAGATATTCAAAAAATGATCTTAAAAGAAATCAGGGAACAACTTTAGATGAGTGAATTCGGCATCATTCTGATTGATAAACCTGCAGGAATAACTTCTTTCGATGTTGTAAAAAAAATCAGGAAAATCACCAACATCAGAAAGGTGGGTCACACTGGAACTCTCGATCCTTTTGCCAGCGGTCTCCTTCCTGTCTGCATAGGAAAAGCCACGAGAATAGCGGATAAACTTTCCTCAAAAGATAAAGAATATATCGTTACAATGAAACTTGGAATCAAAACTGACACAGGTGATAAAACAGGAAAAATCATAGAAAAAAAAATCCAGGAATTCGAAATTAATGATTTAAAACAAATTATTCCAGATATTTTAAATATCTCCGAGCAAATCCCTCCAAAATTTTCTGCTGTTAAAATTGATGGAAAACGTGCTTACGAACTTGCCAGGAAGGATGAAGAAATTAACCTGAAAGCACGTCCAATAAAAATAATATATTTTGAAATCCTCAAATATGAGCATCCTTTTATTTCGTATAAAACACTCGTAAGTAAAGGTACATACATCCGGGTTTTAAGTGAAACCTTTGCAGAAAAATTAGGAGCAATTGCTAATACCTGGGAATTAAGACGTACAAAAATCGGAAAACTCAATATCCGGAATTCTATCAAACTGGAAGAACTTACACAAGAAAACTGGAAAAATTATCTCTCTTCCATCCCGGATATTTTACCGGATTTTCTTAGGATTACTCTTAAGAAAGAAGAAATCGAAAGTTTCCAAAACGGTAGGTTTTTTGCAGTTGCAGAAACAAACCAAAATGAAATTATGGTTCTTGATGAAGAAAATAATTGCATTGGATTTGCAGAAATTTCAAATAATATTTTTAAACCCAAAATGGTATTAATATGACTTTCCTGAAAAAACAAGAATGCAAGTTTAATTATCCTGTTTTGACAATGGGAACTTTTGATGGTGTTCATCTTGGACATCAAGCGCTTTTCAAAGAATTGAAAAAACGGGCTGAACTGGCAAACGGTGAAGCCGTTGTTTTAACATATTATCATCATCCTCTGGAAACCATTCATCGAAAGACTTTTCCATATCTCCTCACAGAAAAAGATAAAAAAGAAAAGCTTCTAAAACAATTCGGAATCGACTATATTTTTTATCTGAATTTCGATGAAAAGATGGCTAAACTTTCTGCAGAAGAATTCCTGAAAAATATCATTGTTGAGGAAATAAAAGCTAAAGAAATTGTAGTTGGATATGACACGCATTTCGGCAGGTTTCGTGAAGGTGATTATCAATTCCTGAAAAAAAACGAAAAAAAATATGGTTATCAAGTAGATATTATCGAACCGTTTAAAATCAATAATCGCATTATCAGCAGCAGTCTCATCCGGGATTTTATTCGGGAAGGCGACATTCAGGTTGCAGCAAAATGTCTTGGCAGATTGTATTCGATTTCCGGTGAAGTTATTACAGGTCATAAGATTGGAGAAAAAATCGGATTTCCAACTATAAACATTCATCCTCATGATGCAAATAAATTGATTCCTGCCATCGGAGTTTATATTTGCGAAGTTGTTATTGAAGCTAATAAATATTTTGGTTTAACCAATATCGGTTACAGTCCAACTCTGAAAAATAAGGGAATTAAAGAAGTTGAAACTCATATTTTAGATTTTTGCGGAAATCTGTATAATAAAAAAGTAGAAGTTTTCTTTCATAAAAGAATAAGAGAAGAAAAATTATTTGCATCTAAACAAGAGCTTATAAAAGAAATTCAGAATGATATAAAGAAAGCAAGAAATTATTTTGATATGTAACTCATACCTCTGGTTTGAGAAATTCACAAAGCAGAGCTTTGTGTTACAATCTGATTTTAGAAAGCGAGGTTAATATGTTTTTCTGTACAGAGTGTGGTGCTGAAACAACAAAATGGTCTGGCAAATGCCCGGCTTGTGGTGCCTGGAATTCATTAAAAGAGACCAGCAGGATAATTGGTAAAAAGAAAAAAAGAAACCTTCAGGTTTTTGCAAATCTTGAAGGATTGGAAAAAGCCAGACCTGAACTTTTAAAAGATGTTAAACTCAATGCTCAAATCCGTTTATCTTCCAATATAAAAGAATTTGATGTTACTCTTGGTGGTGGAATCGTACCCGGAATGGTTGTATTGATTGGAGGAGAACCGGGAATTGGCAAATCGACTTTGATGCTTCAGGTGGCAAACAAAATTGCTGAAATGGGAAAAAAAGTTTTATACGTTACAGGCGAGGAAAGTAAAGAACAAATAAAATTGCGAAGTAAAAGATTGAAATGTAATTCCGATAATTTATTTCTTTTATGCACAACAGAAGCAGAAGAAATTTTGGATTATCTAAATGATTTTTCGTTTGTGATTGTAGATTCCATTCAATCTGTTCATTCGAATTCGATAGAGAATGCAGCTGGCAGTATTGCTCAATTGCGTGAATGCACTGCTCTTTTCACAAGTATTGCCAAAAAATATAATATTTCATTTTTCCTGGTTGGACACGTAACCAAAGAAGGAGCTGTGGCAGGACCAAAAATTATCGAGCATATGGTTGATACGGTTTTATATTTTGAAGGTGAAACACAGAATCAATTCAAGATTCTGCGAGCTACAAAAAACCGCTTTGGTTCAACCAATGAAATCGGTCTTTTTGAAATGCTCTCTTCAGGTTTAAAAGAAGTAGCAAATCCTTCTCAGCTTTTCCTGAATATGGATGAACAAAAAATCGGAACTGCTGTAGGTTCTGTTTTAGAAGGTTCCCGTGTATTTCTAGTCGAAGTTCAAGCTCTGGTTGCTCATGCCAACTATGGAACTTCTCAACGAGTCTCTCTTGGTTTTGACCATCGCAAACTCGCATTAATCCTAGCTGTGATAGAAAAATGTCTTTCTCTGAATCTGAAAAATAATGATGTTTTTATTAATCTTGCCGGAGGTATGAAAGCTCTTGAACCGGCTCTCGATTTAGCAATTGTTGCTGCTATTCTTTCGAGCTTCAAAGAAACTGCCTTACCTCAAAATACAATGTTAATTGGCGAGGTTGGATTAAATGGTGAGATTCGACCTGTCTCTCAAACAGAAAAAAGATTAAAAGAAGCTGTAAAACTCGGTTATCAAAATATTGTAATTCCTAAAAAAACAAAGAATATAAAAACCAGTTTGAAAACATATAAAATTTCTAATATCAGCGAATTATTTCCGCTAATCTTTTCAAAAAAATAAACCTGCTGGAATTAACCGGCAGGTTTACAAATGTATTTTGAAATCTAGAACCAATCAGATTTTGTAGCTTCCAAAAGTTTTTTAAGGACTTCCCTTCTACTCTTAATTTCCTTCAAAGCAGATACTGAATCAGTTCTTATATTTGCTTCATCAAGATATTTCCCAGATTGTACAAAATATTCATTAGCAGTTTTTTTTACTTTATCACGTTGTTCTACAAGCTCATCTGCCTGAGTTCCATAAGCTTCTTTAGCCTGTTCTTCCAATTGCAGAAATTCTTCATATTTCTGATATCCAATCAGCTGAAAAACCTGGGCAAGAATTTTATATGGTTCATGAAGTTCAGGACTAAGTTCCTTTGCTTTATTCGCATTGTTTTCAGCTTCTTTGTAATTCTTCAAAGTAACATATGCATCTGCTAATTGAGTATAAACTTTAGGATTTCCAGGAGCCAGTTTTTTCAATTCTAATAAGGTTTCGATAGCTTTTTTATCCTGATTGGTAATTCGATAGGCACCAGCCAGATTCAAGTATGCATTAAGATTATCCGGTTGTTCTGCAATCAAATCTTTGTATTGTTTTATTGCACTGTCCAATTTGCCGGTTTTATGATAGCATTTTGCTAATTTCTTTTGAACTTCTTCATCATCTGGAAATGCTTTTGATGCTAATTCATAATAAGGAACTGCTTCATCGAACATATCCTGGTCAAAAAATAAGTTAGCAAGTTCGCAATGTGCTTCAGCAAATTCAAGGTCAATTTCAATTGCTTTTTCAAATACTTCCTGAGCTTCTTCGTAATACTCGATGTCCAAATAAATTTTTCCGATTTTGAGCCAGGTTGCTGGATTATCATCTTCTTCAGCAATTTGGGTTAAAACAGAAATAGCTTCTTCATATTTATCTTGTTTCAGATAAGTTCCGCTCAAATGTTCCATAATATCTTTGTTGTCAGGTTCGATTTCTAAAGCTTTTAAATAGAATTCTTCCGATTTATCAAAGTCGTTATTAATATAATTTATGAACCCAAGATAAAATAGACCGTTCATATTTTCACTATCTAATTCAATGACCCGTAAAAAAGATTCTTCAGCAGACGAATAATTTTTGCTGTTAAAATGCTGCATGGCAATTCCCAAAACTTTCTCTACCTCTCCCCCGCTGAATTCCTCGATTTTAACGATTAAATTCTCTTTAATGGCAGCTTTTCGTTGCTTACTTTGTTTTTTCACATTGAAGTTGATTGCCACTACATCTTTAGATTTCATACTAAGAATTTTAGCTGTTACTTTGAAGTCGGTAGCAGATGATGTTGAGGAAACATTTCCCCAAATTACTATAGAGACTCCAAGTTGATTCCCCAGCTCTGTAATCTGTTCAATTCCGAGATTAAAAAGATTTGTATAACCCTGTTTTTTAAGCTTATCCACCACTATTTTGGTCTCTTTTTGATCTGCCAGTTCAAAGTTTTCATAATCTTTGAAAACTGCTTTGAAATCATATTTCATCAACTGTTTGACAACATAATCGCTATCGCGATCATTTTTTTCAAAATCTAATACTGCAACTTTCTCTGATGCACTCAAAAGAAGACAATTAAGCAGAATGAAAGCTGTTATTGAGATAATTAATTTTTTCATTTTTTCTCCACGTTATTAAATTTACGTATATCACTTTTTTAAAGATAACAAATTAGGCAAGATTTTTTTATGAAAATAGTTTAAATCCGATCATTAAACTGGATTTAACCTTCGATAAAAAAAATTCTTGACATAAAAAGCTCTCATAAAGATAGACGTGCGTTGCAAAGTAAAATGCAAATAAAAAAAAGGAGGTATTCATGATTAATATTAAACTCATCAGAACTCCGCAAGGCAGTTCTGTATAACAGGCAACTGATCCTGTTAAACCTTTGTATTCATTCGTAGGCTTGTAAAAAGCTGATAATATATATTGGTGGGATTGGTCTAATGTATAAACATGGGCAGATCCCACTATTTTTGTATCTAAAAATAGAAAAAGTAAATACAAAAAGCTCGAAGGGGGAAGCCCTTTCGAGCTTTTTTTGTAACTCAAAGCTCCTGCTTTGAGAACCGATTTAATAAAATGCTGAAAATGAGAGTATTACTATGAAAAAATTTAAATTAATCTGGAATTTTATGAAAGGCAGTAGATCATTGTATGTTTTCTCGATTGCTGCTATTGGATTTGCTACGTTCATTCGCTTTATCT
>CAYWPW010000032.1:10106-12167 GCA_964460095.1 uncultured Candidatus Cloacimonadota bacterium | reverse complement strand
CCAATTCAACCAATTCAACCAATTCAACCAATTCAACCAATTCAACCAATTCAACTAGTTCAACTATTTCTCCATCACAATCATCTTTGGCCTTATCACACCTGCCCGGATTTGAGTGTGTCCATTTATATAAATCAGATTTCCTTCATTTTGTTTGAAAAAATTATCGTAATCTGCATCCATCTTGAAATCACCAAAACCTTCTGTCATAATTAACGGGAAAGGGATATTTTCGTTTCCTGTGAGAGCTACTCCGATTTCTTCGCCGGTGAAATCGACCAGTTCTTTATTATCGATAGAAGCAGCAATCACTCCTTTCACTTTTTGCTTTTCTGCTTTATTCAGGAATCTGATATCGATTTTGCCGGGAATAACCACAATTTCATTTTCATTACATTGCAAAATATCTTTGTGTTCCTTCAGATACTTCAGTCTTCCCCACGCCTCATTTCCAAAACCGATTATCCCTTTTAAAGTTGAACCTTCAAAAGAGATAGTTGCAGAATGTCCTGGTTCGATTTCTGCAATTTTTCCATACACTCCAGCATATCGAAGATACGGTTCTTTATCATATTGGATGGTAACTGTGCCTTTTTCAGTATCGATTTTTTTTATGGTTCCTGTGGTTGGCACAGAAACCAGCATGGGATGTTTTCCATCCTGAACATCAATAACGCGGGAAGCGAGAATATCTCCGGCAAAAACAAAATCTCCGAGATTTTTTTTCAGATACCTGGTGATTAATTTTGGTTTGATATTCAGCTTTTTGGCAATATTTATGGTTTTTGGTTTGGCAGAATAATCCTGAATTTCGCGCATAATTATTGTGCCCGAATCAAAATTGATTTTTTCCACTCTGCCACGAACCGGTGAATCAAAATAAAAGTGCTGGAACTGGATTTCATCAATGAGCCTGCGGGAACCGACTTCTGCGATTCGCTGACCGTATTTTACTTCCTGACCTTCCTTAATTCTCAATGATTTTTCGATGTTATCCGGGTTTAATCTCAGATATGTTTTATCGAAAAGCGAAATCACATATACCTTTGGCGGATCGAAGAGATTCTCACCTATCACTGTTCCGGAAGTTACTGCATCACCCTCTTTAACCAGAATTGAACCTTCATAAGGAAGTTCAACTTTATGGGTCTGAAAGCCTTTTACAATATTTTTTCTTTGAATAAAGTTTTGGAATTCCGTTTCGAGATTCTTCTGAGAGAAAGCAAGATTGTAAAGATTCATACATTTATTTTCTGTTTGGAAATCTAAATCAAGACTGGCATCAATAAAAATCGGAAGATCAGATTTAAAGGTAGATTTTTCATCATTAAGAAAGAAACCCTTTTCCAAAGAGATGGAAATATCTTTTTGTTTCTTATTATCATTGGGAAAATAATAAACATCTCCGACCTTGATTGTTAATGAGTTTCCGTTTATTTCAATATTCATTACAGGTGCATCTTGTTTCCATTTTTTACCTATTGGACGAATCACCAAACCGATTTTCTCGAAGCATTCTTCAGTCAGAAGCCGGGTGGCAAGTTTTTCATCTACAGCGCTGAGTTTCCCCATATGCGGAGAGATGAAATATTTGTCTTTCCAGATTTCAGTTATTCCTTCGGGTCGGAAGCCATCATAAATTATGGACAGAGCTTGAGCATTGTTTTCCGTGTGAGCCAAAACTCCTCCGGAACCAATCAGAATATTGATATCATGCATGTGGAACTTTTTGCTTTCAAGAGCTTTTTCAAAGTAAAACGCTTCAGTGATTTTTTCCAGGTCATTACGATTCTTTTTGATTTTATCTAAAAATCCAATCTGTTTCGTATTAAAATTCATATCCATGTGTTGCTTTTTGCTCATTCGAATTGCTTCCCTGGCTACAGCATGCTCGATAGAATTTTGAAATGAATCAGTTGGGATATAGGTTGGATAGAGCATCTTATTGGCAATATAATTGGCAATATAAGTTTCATCGAGTTCCTTTGGCAGCCAGTTTTTAATATTATCAAATCCGCATTCCTTAAGAACGTTTGAGATACTGTAACTCATACCATAATT
>CAYWPW010000032.1:0-10006 GCA_964460095.1 uncultured Candidatus Cloacimonadota bacterium | reverse complement strand
TCGAAGCGTTTCTGGAATAGTCCGGCAATAAAACTCTGAGCGTTTTTATTACCTGCAAAAACAAGTGGGATCTCGTTTTTATCGCCAAATTTTGGTTTGGGATTGGCAAGCTGCAAAATTTCACCTAATCTCAGGATTGAAGCAATTGCGCCGCCATCAATACCTCCACACATCAGAATAATATCAGGATGAAGGATTCCCATTGCCTGCATTTGTTCCAGACTGCTACGTTTGTCATCGATCGCAAAAGTATCTAAAATCACTCCGCCAGCACCATAAGCTGTTCTTTTTCCACTACTGGCAGAATCGAACAATGTGAGACCAATCACGAGAATCTGGAGTCCGCCGCCTGCACTGCTGGTGGAAATATAAAGAGTTTCTTCATTAAACTTAAGATTTTCGGGGGAAGCATCGTTCGTAAGAATTGGAATATCTGTATCTTCTTCCAGTTTTCTTATAGCTTCGCAAATCCCGATATTCACATCTTCTACTGGTTTTTCCACAGTTGTGGCAGCATGTTGCAACGATACGATCTTGTATTTTGCGTTGAATCTTTTAAGAAGTAGAGCTTTGGTTGTAGTGCTGCCAACATCCGTAATAACGATTCTTTTTTTGGTTAACATCAATTTCTCCTTTTGAACCCAGAAAGGGATTTTTGCAATATTTTCCCGAGCCATTTTTTCAGATTCTTCTTCTGAAATTGAAAGGTGTTTGATCAGGAATTCTTTTGTATCTTTAATTATATGCGAGTAACTTTTACGATATCCAAATTCGTCTGTGCAGTTGCTGCAATAATCTTTTCCAATCTCTCCTCCGGAAAAATCCTCAGCATCTTTCATAACCTTGCCGCAACTTTTGCAGATAAATATTTTCTTCATTTTTCCTCCATTTCAATCATTTAAAATTAATTGTTTAAACGTTTTTATTATCGATGGTTTGAATTTTTCAATTACACTGCCCTCTTTTACAAAGATCGGCTTTAATCTCAGGTAATGGTTTATTGCTCCAAAAAGAAAAGTAATAGCTGTTGCTGCGTCAACATCTCGATATCTTTTTTCGTTCTTACCGAGTTCTATTGCTTTATGAAAATGGCTTCTGATGATTGATTCTCTAAATAAGATTTTTCTTCTCAATTCTTCTGAGTAAAATGGAAGTTCCCGTGTTAATACAACAAAAAGATCTTCTTCTTCCTTCAGGAGATTCAAGTATTGCTTAAGAAGTTGCTCCAGGTCGAAAGCTTTGAAGACCAGTTTTTGGATGGTTGAGCTGATTTCTTCTAATTCCAAATCAAAGATTTCAATAATTAAGGACTCTTTATTCTTAAAATGCAGGAATAGTGTACCGTGAGCAATGCCAGCTTTCTGAGCAATTTGAGAAGTAGTAGTATTTAGAAAACCGTTTTTGATAAACATCTCTTTGGCAACTCTCAGGATTAATGCCCGGGTTTTCTTTTTTTGAATTTGTCGCTTATTCATACTTTTTCCTTTTCAATGAGTATGCAGTCACCGAGTTAAAAGTCATCGGATATTTTGTCAAATGTTTTTTTTGAAAACAATAATAAAAAATCGGAGTAAAGCGTATTTACAACTGTCTTATAAATTAAATTCTTTTATTTTTCTGGCAAGTGTGTTGCGGTGGATGCCCAGCATTTCTGCAGCTTTAACTTGATTCCCGCTGCAGATTTCTAAAACCTTCTTTATGTGTTCTTTTTGGATTCCTGCCAGTGTTTGGTTTTCCATCTCCTTCTGATCCAGATTAGAAAAAGTAATTTCAAGATCTTCTTCCGAGATCAGGTCGTTGCGAGTAAGAGTGACCAAGCGAATGACTGTATTATGCAATTGACGAATGTTACCGGGCCAATTGCAGGAAACCATTTTCATGAGAGCATTGCGAGAAAAGCTGATAATATTCTTAACAGCGAGTTCTTCCAGAAAGTGATCGATGAGAAGAGGAATATCTTCTTTCCTTTGTCGCAGTGGCGGTAAATGAATAGGCACCACATTCAAGCGGTAATAGAGATCTTCTCTGAAATTCCCTTTTACGATCTCGTTTTCCAGATTTTTATTAGTTGCAGCAATAATGCGAACATCTACAGTTTTGGATTTGGAACTTCCCACTGGTTCAAAGGTCATATTTTGCAGAATCCGTAAAAGCTTCACCTGCATGGGAGGAGAGATATCTCCTATCTCATCCAGAAAGATGGTGCCGCCATCAGCTTCCTCAAAGCGACCTTTACGATCGTATGTAGCTCCTGTAAAGGAGCCTTTCAGGTGACCGAAAAGTTCGCTTTCCAATAAATTGTCCGGTAGTGCTGCACAATTAACGGTTACCAGTTTTTTATGCTTTCGTGGGCTGAGCTTGTGAACAATTTCTGCGATTACTTCCTTGCCTGTACCGCTTTCACCAGTAATGAGAAGTGTGGCAGAATTGACAGCTACTCTCTGAACAATGCTCAAAATATCTCGGATTTTTTGGCTTTTGCTCACAAAAGTTGTAGAAATATCTAATTCGGGTATTTTATATAACACGGCATTACTCTCTTTCTGTACATTCAAGTGCGTACGAATTGCCTTTATTTTTGTAAGAAGCTCCTGCAGATTAACTGGTTTCAGTATGTAATCTATAGCGCCTTCTTTGATAACTGACACTGCATCGTTCACATCACTGAAAGCCGTAACTATAATGACTGCTGCCAAAGGATTGATTTGACGCACCTCACGCAGAACTTCCAAGCCGTTCTTGTGTGGCATACGAAAATCTGTAATCACGATATCCACAATATTCTCTTTGAAAAGTTTTATTCCTTCTTCACCATCTGCTGCAGTAATCACATCAAAACCGTTCTTAACTAAAAATCCTTCCAGAATTTCTCTTTGATTCTGATTATCTTCCACCAGTAACAAACGCATTATAACTCCTGCTTTCCCGGTAATTCAATCCTGAATTCCGTTTTTTTGTTAAGGACACTTTTTACCGATATATTACCACCATGGCTTTCGATAATTTTTTTGCATACTGCCAACCCTATACCATTACCAGTCTCTTTCGTGGTAAAATATAGATTCCAGATGCGAGGCAGGTCTTCAGAAGGAATACCAGAACCATTATCTTTTACGCTGATTATCAAATTATACTTATGACATTTAGCAGAAATACTTATCTCATTATGACCTTCTGAAGAAATAAAGGCTTCCAGAGCATTTTTAATGAGGTTTATTAAAACCTGTTTTATCAATTTGTTGTCAAGTTTGAAAAGCTTTTTCTCAAATTTCTCAATTCGAATTCGTACATTTTTTTGTTCTGCATTAACGCGAAACAAATCAGTGACTTCCGAAAGCATCCGATTTACATTTACTAGATAACGCTTGACCTCCAATTTGCGAGTGAAAGAAAGAAACTGCTCGATTATCCTGTTCAATCGTTCCATTTCTGAATAAGAAATATTGAGTAGTTTTTCAAATTCATCATTTTTATCTTTTACTTCAAATTCAAGTTGCATTCTTTGCAGGATCATATAAATTGAGTTAAGAGGATTTTTAATCTCATGGGCGACTTCTCCGCCTAATCGAGCTATTTCTACTATTCTTCTACTAACGTTCAGTTCTTCTTTTGAGCGTTGCAGTTTTTTATAATTCCTGTAGAAAATGTATTCCAGAAAAAGGCAGGCTAGGAAAATGAGAGAAAATAAAGCAAAAGCAACTGCTTTTCGAGATCTGGAAAACTCATAGCGATAGAGACTTGTACCAATGCGGATAACTCCAAAATCATAGCCTTCCAGAATGAAAGGTGTTGCTGTTTCCAAAATAGTTTTATCCTTAAAAACCGTTAATCTTGAATTACCTTTCTGGGTTTGGTAAATCTCTTTCAGAAATCCGTCATCTGTTAGACGAGGCAATGAGGTTATGTTGGAGGTTGCAGAAATAATACCCAAAGTGTCCTGAATGACAACGTACAAAGTGTGATCATGAACTGCACTGTCCTGTAGGGAACTCTCCATAAAATCTATCATGCTGGAAAGAGAAATATCTCTTGTAAGGTTAAGCAGTATGCTGTCTGTGATAGCTCCCACAAAATAATTTGCTTCTCTTTTTCTTATGAAAACTCTGCTGCCGTAAACATCAGAGGAATCTGGCGGGGCAGTAAAAATTGCTGTCTCTTCTGATGTCATTTCCAATAAAGATAAATCGTACGGATAGATACCCTCGAATCTATTGGATGCCAAAACTTTACCGAAAGGATCTATAAAAGAAAGCTCTTCAAAAGTATATTCTTCACAAAGCTTTTGCAATTCAATAGAACTCCCCTTCCTTTTATCTTGCAGGATAGTTTCGACAATTTCCAGCCGCGATACAAGCACCTCTTCTATGGTTTCGCGAGCAAAAATATTGTTTGCAATCGTCTTCTTGATAACATCCAGATAAAGCATGTTATGCAGTTTTTCTTCAGCAAGTTGTTGTTGTGTATTTTTTATTTGAATATAAATAATCGCCAGCCAACCACAGATGATGATGATTGCTAATAATATAAGGATCGTTTTTAGTCTTTTCTCAGAAATCATCTCAGCTCCGGTCTATCTTTCAAGGATATCAAACTGCATTTTCATACCAGTCGAAAATTCATAGCCATCTTCGCTTTCATCAGTTACTACCTGATAAAACCCTTCAGCATAAGCCATAAATCCATCGGTGAAAAGCCAATCCGTATAGAATCCGGCAATAATGCTGACTTCCGAGTATGGCTTTATTACGGAGATGGGCAAATATTTTTTCTGAACAAGTGCGAACCACGGTTTGAAAAGGATGTTGCCTTTTTCTTGTGTATATTCTACTAAAAGTTTATGCATATCATAAGAAAATAGGTCAAACAATTCCTCATCAGGATAGATGAGTTGAGGTTCTTTTCGAAGGTTATAATTACAGAAATATGCCACGCTCATACCGGACAAATCACTAGTCGGAAAACTGAATTTTATTTGATAATTTACAGCAAATAGAGGATTTATTTCCAGGTAATGTTTTGAAGCAATATTAAACTCATGATGAACTGTATAATTTTTCAAGAATTTTTTATAAAGAAAATAGCTATTAATTTCAAAGTTAGAAAAATCCTTATTCTGGAGAAAATCATTCATCCTGATTAAAAAACCATATTCCAGAAAGTTATTGAAAGATTCGCTTTGGCGGAAAAGTTGTAAATCCATTCTAAACGCATCCAATTTATCGCTCTGCTTATTCTGATAGCCAACTGAAGAAGCAATGTTTACAGGTCCCCAAAGTTTCTCATATACAATTTCCATCTGCCATACGGAAAGTGTATCAAGAGTTATAATCGAAGAAATCCCGCCTGCAAAGCTGAATCGCGAAGACGGAGTTTGAGCTTCTGTAAAAAATGTTGTAAAAAAATCAGAATCTATCTCTTCTTCAAATTGATTTTCTATTTTGATTCCACTGCCTATCTCGGAGAAAACAAAAATATCCTCAGCATATACTGAGGAGAAAAGATTCAATAGGATAATAAAAATAAATACTGTTCTAACCGCCACCACCACCACCGGAACCATTGCCATTACCGCCACCATTACCAGAACCGTGACCGGAAGTATTTTTTCCGGGTTGGCATTTCCGGTTGCCAGTGTTAGTGCCACAACCGAAAACTTTATTGGATAAACTACTGCTTCTATGCCAGCCTTTTTTTCTTTCCTTAAAATTCCTGTTATCAGCTATGCCATCTCCATCTTTATCGATAAAAATATCTTCAGATAGTTTTGTGTCTTTGCTTTGGGAATGTTCTGTATCACTGAGAACCTCTTCTTTTTCTTGCTGCTTTTCCGTATTGATGACCTTTGCCTTCGATGGATCTTCCGCAAAAAGAGAAAGAGCAAATAATAATAATAATAATAATAATTTGATTTTCATATCATCTCCTTTTGACGAATTAATAAAGATTTTATAGAGCATTATGATGCAAGTTATTTTTTTTAAAATTAAAAAATAAGGAAGAGCAAATGCTCTTCCTTAAAATGTCTTACTTGTTAATTTGGCTTTGTTTTTGATTGAATAATCTTACTGGGGGTACACAGTTTCCACCGGTAAGTTCAAAATCAATGCTGGTATCATCTAATATCTCGACATCATAAATGTGCATGGAAGGATAAGACCCAGGTTTGCGAGCCAATGCGTTATAGACTCCAGATTCCAGATCATTGATGATATAATAGCCATTTTCATCGGTAGTAACATTTATACCATTGCCCATAGAACCGTTTCCACCACCATTACCATTACCATGACCGATTCCACATCCGCCACCACAACCAGCGCTAGTACCGTCAATATAGATGAATCGTACTGTGGCGCCTTCGATTGCTTCACCAGTATCTGCATCTGTTACATAACCGTCCACTGTTAAAGCGAACATCACTGTTGCAGTCATAGCTATCACTGCAAGTAACATCATTGTTTTTTTCATTTTACTTTCCTCCTAGATTTTTTTAACGACGCAAAAGTAAGGAGCAATAGGTGTGCCAAACTTGTAATATATAGCAATATAGGGAGTTGGAGGTAAAAGGTGAAGATTAGCTTGCACTATTATGGTGCAACTGGCTTTTCTGTGTGCCCTGTGCTTGTGCATAGAGGAGTAAATTTTAGAAGTTCCTAAAAAAATATTTGAGGAAATATAGCAGCTTGAATTAAAATAATAAATATTGAAAAATAAACAGAATGATAAACAGTTACTTTTTTTCTACTTTTTATAAAAAAAAGCGACCTCGAAAGTCGCTTTATTTTTTTCCTAAATATATCTTTTATTCTTTAGGTTCAATGTGGTAAAGAATATCACCTTTTGCTACAGAATCTCCTACTTTAAAATTAATTTTATTAATCACACCATCACAAAGAGCAGCCAAGTTATTGAACATTTTCATAGCTTCCAGAACAACAATTGTTTCACCAGCTTCCACAGTATCTCCAACATCTTTTTTGTACTCAATAATCATTCCGGGTATGGGAGCGTGCAGGTTGCCGGTATCATCAATATCTTCTTCTTTCTTTTCGATTTTCTTAGGAGCTGCAGAGCTGAAGGTTCTGGCATTAGGATCTGCAACCTCCACGTTGAAATGTTCTCCGTCAACGTAAACATCGAATGAACGCAATCCAGCAGGTTTATCTTTTTTACCTTTTGCTGTTAGTTCACCGGAAAGAGCTTTTTGAACAAGTTCTTTTTCCTTTTTTACATCTTCCAAAGTTTTGGGTTTTACCTCATCAGGAACTTCTTCTAATCCATATTTCCATCTTAAAAAACGTTTTCCAGTCAAATTATAAAGAGCACAGATAATTTCATCATCAAGGTCTTTTGCTAAACCTTTCACTTCTTCTCTCACTTTGGGAAGTTCCGGCTCGATAATATCACCGGGTCGAGCAGTTATCGGTGTTTCACCGCGAGGATATCCTTTCAATGCTTTTTTCTGAACTCTGGCATCGATTGGTTTTGTTGTTTTGCCATACAATCCAAAACAAAGATCTTTTACCTGTTCGGATATTTGAGAATATTCTCCTTCTACTTTGTCGTAAAGAACATTGTTTACAGTCTGAATTCCCACGATTTGACTGGTGGGTGTAACCAAAGGAACCTGACCAAGTTCTTTTCTAACTTTAGGAAGGGCTTCAAAAACATCTTCAAGTCTATCCAGCGCATCCATCTGACGTAACTGATTGACCAGATTGGAAAGCATTCCTCCCGGAGTCTGATGCAAAATTACATTTATATCTATTATAGCATTTTTGGTGTCATCAAGAAGGTGTTTATATTTTGGAATTATCTTTTCCATTTCCTTGTCAATTGCAGCAAGTTTTTTTATATCAAATCCAGTATCGCGATTGGTTCCAAGCAAGGAGATAACAAGAGGTTCAATAGCAGGATGAGAAGTGCGATATGCATAAGGAGCCATGCATGTATCCACAATATCAACTCCAGCTTCAATTGCTTTGAAAATTGCCAGGTCTGCCATTCCGGAAGTGAAATGCGTGTGCAGATGAAGGGGGATTTTGGTTTGCTGCTTTAGAGCTCGAATTAAGTTATAAACATCATACGGTGAAACCAACCCAGCCATATCTTTGATGCAAATCGTATCTGCACCAATGCTTTCTAATTGTTTAGCTTTTTCAAGATAGTAATCCAGATTATACACATCCCCACCCATTCTCTGTTCTGTGAGAGAATAGCAGATCGTACCTTGAAAGTGCTTGTTATTCTTTTTGATTATTTTTACAGCAGTTTCAAAATTCCTGAAATCATTGAGAGCATCGAATACACGGAAAATATCAATGCCATTATCGCAGGCTCTCTGGATGAAAGCTTCCACCACATCATCGGCATAATTGCGATAGCCAACAACGTTCTGCCCTCTGAGCAACATTGAGAAAGGAGTTTTCTTAATATATTTTTTAAGAGTTCTTATCCTTTCCCAGGGGTCTTCATTCAGGAAGCGGTGCATTGTATCAAAAGTGGCTCCACCCCAGATTTCCATCGAGTAGAACCCAATCTCATCCATTCTTTCCGCTACCGGGATCATATCTTCTGTTCTGCCGCGAGTTGCAAAAAGAGATTGATGTCCGTCACGAAAACTGAGATCCTGAATTTTAATCGGATTTTCAGCTTTTGGACGGTTCGGGTCATAATTCATTTTTGCCATTTCTAAAACGCCATGTTTATCAAATTTCATTTATTCCTCCGTAATTTTTCACATTCCCAATCATTGGGTTGGGAACGATAATAAAATTATTCATATTTTTTTTTAATATATGATTTTATTTTTTCAATAAATTTTTTCGAATCTTTTAAACTAATTACGACATCTTCTTTTTCTGGTTCAGCAGCAATTGAGTAATCACTTTTTTGCCTATTCTCAAATGCATTATTATAAATTTTAAACATATTTTTTTCAAATATCTTTTCTTCATGAATAAATTTTTTATTGAACCAACCCATTAAGGGAAAATGTTTTGAAGTAACAAAATTTTCCAAATACCCTAAAGCCAAAACCGAATAAAAAATTGCATAATAAATTCTATTCTGAGCATTATTTAGCCTGTTATTTTCAATATTAATTTCAGCATCGATCAGAGCTTCTTTAGATTTATCTAAGAAATTATTAATGAATATTTTTTTTTCTAGAACCATAACAAATTCCTTTGGTGGTAACTTCTTCATAGAAAAAAGGATTGAATCTGAATTCTTCTTCGGTTAAAATTTTTGTATCAATAAAAATATCATATTTGTATGCAATATCACTTATAAGACCGTAAATATCGAATCTTGTATCTCGATCAACTTCTTTTAAAAGGATTACAATATCATAATCGCTTTCAGGTTTGTAATTATTTCCTATTCTTGAACCAAACAGATATGAACATTTATAATTCTTACATTCCTGTTGTAACAAATGATGTAAAAGCTTAAGAATTTCATTATCCTTTTTCAGCATTTTTTGTCCTATCTTCTTATCATTCTTCTTTGAACTAGAAAACGGTTTTTCATTATTAGTTCACGTCCGAGTTGTGCCCAAAGATTTGGTTTCTTAATTTCGTCTCTTTCTTTTTCCTGCAAATAATAGATAACACCCGCAATTGCAGCTTTTAATTTCTTAGATTTTTCCAATCATATCTCCTAAACTGAAAATGAAACCACGAATTAACACAAATTAACACGAAGAAATTGCTTATCAAAAAGTGTTAGAATTTACATGGTAACATCCTAACTCATTCATAAAAAAAACTTAGGGATTTAAAGAATTTAAAGATCAATTAATCATTCCTTATTGTTCCCAAATTGTATTTGGGAACACAATTGTTAAAGAAATTGTATTTCAAATTCATCTACCTCGTTCCCAAAAAAGGAATCAAAGTAAAACTTTTCAAAAAAATGCATTCCCAAATGCAATTTGGGAAAGAGCAGATACGCAATGGAAGCTTTTAATTTATTAGATTTTTCCACAGATAAACCCTTAAAC
>CAYWPW010000031.1:0-12175 GCA_964460095.1 uncultured Candidatus Cloacimonadota bacterium | reverse complement strand
TTCCATTATCCGGCAAGCTCACATATTTGGAGCAAAAGGGGATTTCTGCTTCACCAATTTTTCCGCCATTGGTACATTGAGCAATTATCAGTTGATAGAACTCCTCTTCTGCAATTGTTTTGATGATGAATTCTTGGATTTCGAAATCTCCTGATATTTCGATTAGATTGTTTTCATAAGCTATTTCCAGTCCATTAATCCAAATTGATATAATTAACAGAATCCATAACAAGGTCATTTTTTTCATTAAATTCTCCAAATTATTTTTTTCATACTACTTTTATACAAGAATCATTCCAAACAGACGATTTTTTTAAACTAAAATTTAATAATAAAGCAGGTTTCTTCATCAGTTCTGGAACTCACTGATATTGTAACTCCGTGCAGCTACTTTTGGATTGTTCGAAAACCAATCCCTACTTCAACAGTAAACACTTCTTTGTTGCTACTGTTTCATCATTTACTTTGAGCTTGTAAAAATAAATTCCTGAAGATACAGGCTGATTATTATCATTTGTTCCATCCCAGATAATTGAAGATTGATTATTGAATATTGAATATTGTCTAATTATTTGCCCTTTAATATTATAAATACTTATCTCTGCGTTTCCGTCAAAAGCTGGACTTCGCTCTGCGTCCTCTGAGATGAAGAAAGAAATTGTAGTTTCAGGATTAAAGGGATTAGGATAATTTTGATAAAGTTTAGAGACAGACACAATTTCCGGGTCTACATCTAAAGAATAAACGTCCATAAACACAGGAATAGAAATTTGCTGTCCCAAATCTGTGAATATATTGATGAAAGCCTCATAAGTTCCCGGTTCTAATCCATAACTATTGAAAATAATGGGGATAGTCTCTGTTTCTTCACCCGGAATTGTCCCGGATGTGACAGTCGGGATTAACCAGTATATGGGAAAATCTGCAATTATGAATAATTCGGAAGTATTATAAACTGCTCCATCTGTGGAACTTACTTTTATTTTGCAGTTTTCCGAGGGAGGACCAGGAACAGTAAATTCGTAAAAACCTGTATTTTCAATTCCGCTGACGATTTCCATCCAGGTAAAACCGTTATCAGTCGAGAGTTCAATATTTACTTCGTCAACTCCGCCCAGATCAACCCAGGTTATACTATCTTGAGATGCGTAGGTCATTACTGTTTCAAGTGTTGGATGTGTAATACTCAAAGCTGTGATCTGGAATACTTCGTCTGATGTATCGAATGTTTCTCCATCAATCGAGCTAACCATGATTTTGCAATTATCGGAAAGAGGACCCGGAACAGTGAATTCATGATACCCGGAATTATCAATATTCTCTGCAATGATTTCCCAATCTCCTTCAATTTGATGTTGGATTTTAATATCAACATTTTCAATATCACCATAATGATTCCAAACAACGCTATCCTGCAAACCATAAACCAGGCTTTCTCCACCATTGGGATACTCGAGCCAGAGATATGAATTTGAAGTAGGATCCATAATGATAGTTCCGCTCATAGAATGAGGAGCAGCACCTGTTCCATCCCCCTCTATGTACCAGCCGATTTCAACCTGCTGGGTTTGACTTGCCTCGATAGTTACATTCACATTAAAAGAATGTGCGCCAACAGATGAAATTGTTTGTCCGTTTCCAAATCCCCAACTTACTTCCACACCGTTACCGGTTTCATTATTGTAGTTTAATGTTTCGAGAGCGCTTGCACTATTAACATAAAATCCATCTGGCATATCCAATCTTACTCCGTAAACAGGTTCACCATCGGGACTGTTATGATAAAGATAATAAAGTAGATTCATCGGCATTATAGGAATATAACCATTTGAACCTCGAATTATCTGGTCATTTTCGATGCTTCTTCTGCCTTCTGGATTTCTTTCAAAGAAATGACTGATCTCAATTTCATAAGTTAATTCAGTACCAGGTCCGCCATTATTCGTTAAGAAAATATTTTCCACAATAGTTGTATCAGAAGGGATAGAGACATTCAAATATTCCGGAATCACAGAAAGATAGGGTATGCTTAAACCCTCATTAATAGTAAATAATATAGCAGTTTCATCTTCAAGAAGCCTGGCTGTTGGGTCATAGATATTGGCAAATGTCATCAGCAGTCCGCTGTCTTGCATTTCATTTTCTATTCCCACAGTAGCATAATTTTCGTTTTGATCGACATTGTTTACTTCTTGATATTGGAAAAGAATCTCACCGTCACCTGTTGGAGTGGGATAATAAAGAGGGTCATACAAAATCACTTGAAATGTTTCATGATAATTTGTGTTGAATGAGTTTTGAAAATCTAACCACTCGATAATGCAATAGTGATTATCTTCATCATAATAACCATACATCTGACCATTTTTCAGATCATCCCAGAAAGGTGCGATCATAGCATCCGGACCAATCCCGGAAGGTATGTTCCTATTCCTGTGAAATACTAGGTCTGTTTCACCCATTGATAAATATCCATTAGAGTTCACAGAAATCGTATTGTAGTAATATCCAAAATATTTGAAAGTAAATGGTAAACACAAGATTTTTGTATATCCATCAACAGTAGTATGATCTGCACCAATTAAAAAACCATCACCTCCAAGCTGAGGTGCGATTTCTATCCAGTTGTAAACCGGTGATTGAAAATTACCAATATCATCGCTTTCAATGGCATAATAACCGTATTCGGAAAAAGTAGGTGAGTTCTGATCTATGTTCCCAATCGGAATTGTGAAAATGAGTTCTTGCTGGAAATTTCCGTTATGGGAAATCTCCAGCATATACTTGGCAAGCTCACCGGTGATAACATCGTTTACGCTGACCTGGAATGGACTTGAATTCATTCCGGTTCCATTCACAGAAATATTGAAATAAGAACCATTAGAAATGATAACTTCTGTTTTTTCATTTAAACTTACCAGATGCACATCAAATTCTCCTGTTTCAAGATTTCCATAATTCAAGAGTTCAATATTTACATCTGCAGTTTCGTTCTGGATCAGGCAACCGCTTGCATTATCAACTATAAACTGCGATAAGGAGAGTTCAGGCGATGTTATTTCCACTGGAATGATAAAACTCTGGTCTTCAAATGTCGAGCTTACATTCACAAAAAGACTTGAAAGATAATCGTTTTTCCATTCATTGCCAATCTGGAACTGGAATTCTGCAAAGAAAATATCACCGGCAGCAATATTGGTTGCGATAATTGCTCCTGAAATCACTTCCAGGTAAATATCTTCGGAAGTTAATGAAATAGAAACGTTTGTCACTGCTATGTTGCTCATATTTTGGATCGAAATTTCCAGATTTACCAATTGACCGGAAACTGTTTCTTCAATAAAAGAAAAATCTACTAAACTCAAGATATCGTCTTCATATACAAACAAATTTTCAGTTTTAGGAACATAACCATATTTGGATGCAGTTACTTCATATTCTCCAATTGGTAGATTCAAGAAAATTTGTGCTTCTCCGGAAAGGTCTGTTGTTCCGGTAACAATTAAACTGTCATCGTTTGTAACAGCTATTATAAAATCAGAATTATCTGAAGTTAAAGTATTCACCTGAACTTGCAGGTAATTCGAGCCCAAGATCATTTCGTCATCGTAAGTAAGAGTAACATTTTTTGGAATATCGGTCCAAACTGCCAGTCCCGGGTCTCCAAGCAAATTATAAACATAAAAATAGAATCTATCAGAATTAGTAGGTCCACCCCAACCATGGCAATAAGGGTAGTTATTATAAAGTTCCATTTTCCCACGGAGCAACATTTCGCTACATCGGAAAAGATTTTCCCTGGTTATTCCCTGGTAAATACCCAAATCATTAGCATTGTTCCAGCCTGTTTTTGTGTCATGTTCGCTGGGTCCGATAAAACCGATTGCACCCTTTGGTTCGGAAGGATAACCTGCATTTAACCAAGTTTCACCAAAACAAGAAGGATAACCGCCCACAGCAAAATTACCACCACCGCAAGTCATACTTGTAATCATGGGCAGCATAAAACCATTGGTTAAGTTTTGAATATCCTCAATTTCAAACATGGCGCCACTTGGCCAGGATGCCCAATAAGCTGGTGAACCCGCTCCTCTGAAATTTATAAGAGTATATCCGCCATTTATCATTTGACCGAGCAGACTTGCTCCACTCTGCCAGGGATTGATAAACGTATCAACAACTGTATAGGAGAAATCTAATAATTTTTGCCGGGCTGCCATTAAAGTTTCGCGTTGAGAATACCACCCGCCATTTATACCAACAATACCCACCATTAAAGCTTCAGTAAACCAGTTTTCGTCCAAATAAGGATTGCCTTCATAATTTGTAATTTTACTGACAATAGTTTGAAGTTGAAATTGGTTTTGTACGGATAATCTTCCGATCATAATATCCGGAAAATAATCATCACCTTCCAATAATGTATATGTGTGGTCTGTTACATTCACCGGTGATATCCCACTGCCATAGTTTATGTAATTTGAAGGCACAACAATATTCCCGCTAACATCACCCACCAGAACTACAAATTCCGGTGGAACTTCCCAATTGTCATACGCATTTTGGAGATAGTTTAGAATACTCGTGTTTGAGTTTCCTGTTTCGGAAATGGGAGCAAACCTGGTTTTAAATCCTAATTTTTCCTTCCAGCGAAGTAAAGGTTGTAAATTTGTTTCGCAGTTATCCGGTGCGATAAACAGATAGAGTCCATCTCCTACAGACCTTTTATCTTCAGCTCCTAAAATATTTTCTTTTACGATCTTACTGAAAGATCTGGAAAAGGTTGTTTTCACTTTTGTGATAGAATTTTTATTTATGGAAAAATCTATTTCTAATTCTGCCTGAATATTTTTAATGATTCTAATCTTATTTAAAGCAGGATTGTATTGAATAGGTGAAATTGTGATTTGAGAGAATCTGAAGCCGCTCATAATATTTGGCTCGGATATTTTTATAATTTCCTTTGGAAGCCATTCGTTTTTTTGATAGAAAGCTTTATTGGGCAATAAATTATCTTCCCAGCCAGTAGGCACGATTTTTTTATCTAAAGTTTGTTCATCAAATCCAAAAGTAAGATTGTTTATTACAAAATTTCCATTATCCGGCAAGCTCACATATTTGGAGCAAAAGGGGATTTCTGCTTCACCGATTTTTCCGCCATTGGTGCATTGAGCAATTATCAGTTGATAAAAATTCTCTTCTGCAATTGTTTTGATGATGAACTCTTGGATTTCGAAATCTCCTGATATTTCGATTAAATTGTTTTCATAAGCTATTTCCAGTCCATTAATCCCAATAGATAAAACTAACAGAATCCATAACAAAGTCATTTTTTTCATTAAATTCTCCGAATTATTTTTCAAAAAAAGTCTTCTTCATAATTCATAACATCGCTATTTAAAACAGGTTACATTTCCTTATTCAAATAGTTTTTCAAATTTTCTAACATTTTCCACCTCATCCCGACCTTCTCCTATCGAGGAGAAGGAGAAATTCCTCTCCTTTCAGGAGAGGACTGAGGTGAGGTTAGAAAACACTCTATTCTGCAGAACTCATTTTTTTAAACTAAAATTTCAAAGTAAAGCAGGTTTCTTCATCAGTTCTGGAACTCACTGATATTGTACCTCCGTGCAGCTTCACAATTTGCCGCGATAAACTGAGCCCAATTCCGGAACCTTTGGAACTTGTTGTAAAAAACGGCACGAAAATCTTATCTAAAGCTTCT
This sequence comes from uncultured Candidatus Cloacimonadota bacterium, assembly GCA_964460095.1. Lineage (GTDB taxonomy): Bacteria > Cloacimonadota > Cloacimonadia > Cloacimonadales > TCS61 > JABMPU01. The sequence goes on along the minus strand of CAYWPW010000031.1, from coordinate 6,450 downwards.
TTCGAAATTCCCAGGCCATTATCAATAACCTGAATGATCGACTTTCCCTGTTTACTTAAAAAGGCTTTCATTCCTATCTTTCCGTCTTCAATATTTTCCAGAGCACGGATGGAATTTTTTATCAAATTTATGAGAACTTGTTCGATTAATTCTTCATCAACAGAGAGTATGAGATCGTAAGGTTCAACCGAACAGGTGAAAATAATATTATTTGCAGCGATATTTTTTTCCATTAAAGTTTGGATATTATTGAAGATGTTTTGCACAGAGATAATCTTGAAATTGGGCTTGGGAATGCGAGTCAGATTTCTATATGATTCCACGAAATGCATTAATCCCACACTTCTTTTGTGAATAGTGAGAATGGCATTCTGGATATCATCGATAGTTTCAATTTTATCCGGATTTTCTTGAGCAACACAGTTTTTTATCTCTTTTATCATCAGGTTCACAGTGGAAGAAAGCGAGGAAATGGGAGTGATGGAATTCATGATTTCATGAGTGAGAACACGAATAAGTTTCTGCCAGGCTTCCATCTCTTTTTCTTCCAATTCGTGTTGAATATTTTGAATTGAAACAAGAGTGATAATATGATTGCGGACTTTGAATTCCGTCGTATAAATCGATAATTCCAGCAGTTCCTCTTCGATCGGAACCTTAACTAACGCCTTTTCGTTAGACTTCAGCGTAAGAAGCACATTCACAAGTTCTTTACTGAATTTCTCTAAGAAAAGAATGTTTTTCAGGTTGTTGATTCTGAATAATTTCTTAGCGGCATTATTGATTATTTCTACTTTCCCGTTTTTTCTAAAAGCAATCAAACTTGTGCCAATATGCTGTGTAACATTATGCAGATAATGAAAATGTTCTTCCTTTTCTGAACGAATTTTCTGAAAATCTTTGATAACTTCATTAAAAGAATTTTTTAGTAAATCAAAAGAAGAACCCAATCCTTCAACCTGGAACGAACGAGCGAAATCCGCATACCTGATCGCTTCCAGGAAATGAGTTAAATAACGATTGGTTTTTTCAATATAATGAATCAAAAGATAAATTTGATAAATAATAATTACTCCAACCAGAATAGAACTGATATGAAAACCCAGATTGAAGATAAGATGAAAAAGAACTAAAATTGTCAGAGCTAAAAGTGCTACTCTAACAATGCAATTTACACGGAAATTTTTATAGACCATATTTTTCCAACCTTCGGTATAACGAGGTACGCGTTAAACCTAATTCTTTTGCAGCTTGACTGATGTTACCTTTGTTTTTTCGCAGAGCTTTCTGGATTACATTGTTCTCAATATCGTCCAGATTATATGAATCGACTACGAGTTCGTCACCTTTTTCATCGGTTGATGTTAAGATGAAATCCGATGCTTGCAGGATATCCGAATCGCACATTATAATCGTTCTTTCTATTGTGTGTTGAAGCTCTCTGATATTTCCGAACCATTTACATTTTTCTAATTTTTTGAGAGCCGCTGAACTGATTTTTTTAACTTTTTTATTGTATTTCTTCGTGAAGATTTTCAGGAAATGCTCTGCTAAAGGTTGGATGTCCTGAATTCTTTCTCGGAGCGGAGGAAGATGAATTTCAACAGTGTTAATTCTGTAGAGTAGATCCTGCCGGAATTTATTTTCTGTTGCTAATTGATAAAGTGGCAGATTAGTGGCACAAATCAAGCGAACATTCACTGAACGGGATTTGTTTGAACCAACCCGCACAACTTCCTTTTTCTCGATCACAGAAAGTAGTTTTGCCTGAAGGGGTAGAGATAAATTGCCTATTTCATCCAGGAATAGAGTTCCGTCTGAAGCCACTTCAAAACGACCCGGTCTGTCTTTTTTTGCGTCCGTAAAAGCTCCTCTCACATGACCAAAAAGTTCACTTTCGAACAGAGTTTCGCTGATTGCACCCATATCTATGCCCAGAAAAACCTCATCCTCTCTATTGGAATTGCGGTGTAATGCTCTGGCAACAAGCTCTTTACCTGTTCCGTTCTCACCTAAGATCAGAACATTTGCATCGGTTTTGGCAACTTTTTCAATTGTGGTAAAAACATTTTGCATTTCAGGAGAATTACCGATGAAATCATGAAAAGGCTGATCCAGTTTTGCACTAAGCACTTTTTGTTTAATTCGCAGATTGTCTGCTTCTAATTTTGATTTTCTGAGTCTGATTGCAGATAGGATTGTGGCGAGGAATTTTTCATTTTGCCAGGGTTTTTGCACGAAATCAGTAGCTCCGGTTTTGATAGCTTTTACTGCTCGTTCCACATCCGCATAAGCTGTAATGAAAATGACAACAGCCAGCGGATCGATTTCCAGGATCTTCTCTAACCAATGATAACCCTCTTGTCCGGTAATTACATCTTCAGTGAAATTCATATCGAGAAGGATAATATCAAAAGTTTCGTTCTTCATTAAAGTCGGGATTTTTTGCGGATTGTTTTCCGTATGAACCAGTTCAACGTGCTCTTTTAAGAGTAGTTTTAAAGAAAATAAAATGTCTTCATTATCATCAACAATTAGCACTTTTCCAATTTTTTCCATGATACCACCTACATATTTTTTTGATTGTTCCCAACCAGCTAATACAAATTAGGAATAAGATAAAACTTTTTTGAAAATATTCCAATAAGCGTCAATAAATAAATGAATAAAATGTTCGCAGGCGGACACCGGATGTTACATTATCGCACACTTCCGGCAAGATAATGAGAAGCATAACTATTTAATTTGCAACAGAATACGAGGCTGGCACATTTATTGCATAAATCAATGCGGAAGATTTGAAAGATTTCTACTCGTTTCTTTCTTCTGCCTGGGAACAAGGAAAAGATGGACAACTCCGTTCATTTCCAAACTTTTTACCTGTTGCATAATTAATTTGTTTGGGAATGTAATTCAGGAAGGAATGTGAAATGAGAATAAAGATTTTTTGGGGGAGAGATGGATCGAATAATTGAGAAAAAAAAATGGACAGTTAAAAGAATTTTCTGGTTCAGTTTTATCGGTATTATAGCAATTCTAATTATTTATAATATTTTTTGGGGAGATAGAAGTTCCAAACTGAATGTAAGAACAGAGAGAATTACAATCGCAGAAATTAAGGAAGATTTTTTCCAGGATTACATTACCATCACAGGTACGGTTTTTCCCATCAGGACGGTATTTCTGGATGCAATAGAAGGCGGACGGGTAGAGGAAATTTATATTGAAGCAGGAAGCATGGTTGAAGAAGGAGATGTAATCTTAAAACTCAGCAATACAAATTTGCATCTCAGCATTATGAATAGAGAGGCAAGCCTGGCAGAACAAATGAACAATCTTCGCAACACACGCCTATTGATGGAACAAAACAAGCTGGGTTTGAGGAGACAACTTCTGGAACTTGATTACAGTCTTAGTATTCAAGAAAGAGAATATGAAAATAAAAAAGATCTTTATGAAAAGAACTTTATTTCCGATAAAGAATTTACGGATATTAAAGAAAGATATGAATATTTAATGGATTCTCGTGAGCTTGTAATTGAGAATCAAAAGCAAGATTCACTTTTCAGAGCAGTTCAAATAAAACAGCTGGAAGAATCAGTGGAGAGAATGGAAGAAAATCTTATTTTAGTCAGACAAAAATTAGATAATCTTAATGTTAAAGCTTTGGTTAGCGGAGAGCTGGCTTTTGTAAATGCAGAAATTGGCGAGGCAAAATCTGCCGGGGAACGCCTTGGTCAGATTAATGTTCTGGATTCCTATAAAATTCAGGCAAACATTGACGAACACTATATTTCTCGCGTAAATGTTAATTTGCCGGGAGAATTTGTTTTTACAAATGAAACATACAAACTGAAGACTACAAAGATTTATCCTGAAGTGCGAAACGGCAGATTTTCTATAGATTTGGAGTTTGCAGATAATTACCCTCAGAATATAAGAATAGGTCAAACCTTCAGGGTAAAGCTGGAATTAGGGCAGTCAAAAGTTGCTCTTCTTATTCCTCGCGGTGGATTCTTCCAGAGTACTGGTGGGCAATGGATCTATGTACTGGATGATACTGAAAGTTTTGCTGAAAAACGTGACATCAGGCTGGGAAGTATGAATCCGAGATATATTGAGGTTCTGGAAGGTTTGGAAGCTGGAGAAAAAGTTGTTATTTCCAGTTATGATAATTTAGGTGATGTTGATAAATTGATTTTAAAGGATTAAATTATTAAGCAACAATGGAGCGTGCTCTCTTTTTACTTTGGAAAGATTGGTGGATATGGAAAAAATAATTAAAAAATTAGGTTTGATTTCTGGTGGTAAAATTCTCGATGTAGCTTCTGGACGAGGAGAGTTTATTGGTATTTTGATGCAGGTCCTGAAAGATTATGAAAAATTCATCGGAATAGATTTTTCCGATAAAACAGTGAAATTCTCTCAAAAACATTTCAAAGATAAACCGGTTGAGATCATTAAAATGAATGCAGAAAATATGAGTTTTGCAGATGCTTCATTTGATGTTGTAGGCATCCAAAATTCTTTGCATCATATGCTGAAATTGGATAAAGTTTTGAATGAGATGAAACGAGTCTTGAAACCAGGAGGTTATTTCCTGATTTGTGAAATGCACTGCGAAGAAGGTCAGACACAAGCTCAGCAAAACCATATTAAAATTCATCATTGGTGTGCGGAAATAGATACAATCTTAAATATTCCTCATAAAAAAACATTCAAAAGAGAGCAGATAAAAAAGATTGTAGAAAATTTAGGTTTGACCAAGTTGCATACATTTGAATATTCTTACCCAATGGAAAATCCTAAAGACGAAGAATTCATAGAGCGACTGAAGAAAACGATAACTTCTTACGTGGAGCGAATAAGGGACCATGAGGATTATGAGAGGTTGAAAGCAAAAGGGGAAGAACTGAAAAAGAGTTTGAAAACTTTTGGTTATGCACCGGCAGCTACACTTTTTTTCATTGGGAATAAATAAGGTGATGTTTTCATCTTTCAAAGAAGCAAAAGCTTCATAAATTATTTCCTTCCGAATCGGAAGGAGAACAAAAAATAAACAACTTAGCAAGTTGTTCAACAAACGAGGAGAAAAAATGGCTGAAAAGAAACAAATTAAGATTTTTGCAAAAGTTCTTTTTGATGGAAAAAAGAAACTTGAAAACAGGACAATTATTATTGAAGGGAAAGAAATCGTAGAAATATCTTCTAAGAAAATGAAAGCGGATTTTGAAGGTTTTGTAACTCCTGCTTTTATTGATCCGCATTCGCACATTGGGTTGGATAGAGAAGGTGAACCCTGGCAGGAAAGTGAAGTTAATGATATTATCAACCAGATCCGACCTTTGAATGATCCTTTGAACAGTATTTATTTTGATGACAGAGCGTTTGTAGATGCAGTAGATTTTGGAGTTTTGTATAGTTGTGTTGTGCCCGGAAGTGGAAATTTGATCGGCGGACAGGCAAAAATTATCCGGAATTTTGCCAAAAATAGAGATGAAGCTTTCTTTAAAGATTATGGATTTAAGATGGCTCTTGGCTACAATCCGCGCTCTACCCAGGAATGGAAAGGTGAACGCTCCAATACAAGAATGGGAATTTACGCTCTATTGGAAAAGAAATTTGATGACTTGCTGATTAAGAAAGAAAAAGTCGAACTATCTAAAGAAAAGAAAATAATAGAGCTGAATAAAAAGAAGAAAGATAAAAAGCTGACGAAAAAAGAGTTTGAAACTGAAAAGAAAATTATCGAAAGAGAGTTGGAACTGGAATTCACTTCTGAGGAAAATGCCATTCTGGAACTTCTTTCCGGTAAGAAAGTGGCCAAAGTTCATGTTCACAAAGATGACGATGTTCTATATCTCATCAAGCTTGTAAAAAAGTATAACCTGAATGTAACTGCAGATCACACTGGAGATGTATTCAATAAAAACATATTTGATGAACTGGGGAAAAACAAGATTCCTGTTGTTTACGGACCGCTCGGCTCTTTGGGCTATAAAGTGGAATTGAAACATGCGTATTACCAGAATGCAAAATTGCTGATGGAGTCCAAGGCTTTTTATGGTTTGATGACAGACCATCCGGTGATTCACACAATTGCTCTCAGAGACAGTTTGAAATTCTTCCTGATTCAAGGAATGAGCGAAGAAGATGCCATTTCTCTTATAACTTATAAAAATGCTAAATTACTTGGCATTGATAATGTTTTGGGAACCATAGAAAAAGGCAAACTGGCGAGTCTGGTCGTATGGGATAAAAATCCTTTGAATTTAGCTGCATTTCCAACGTTAGTGGTTGGGGAAGGAAAGGTTTTAAGGAAAAGATAGATTTTTCCTCAAGTATTTAGCTTCCTCTTCGCGATTGGAGATTATTCTGTAAGGTCCAATAAATACTAATTTTGCTTGATGTAGTAAATGAGTGCTGCAAAATAAAGTGTTTTTCTCATCA
>CAYWPW010000030.1:0-12234 GCA_964460095.1 uncultured Candidatus Cloacimonadota bacterium | reverse complement strand
AGTTCTCTTCCATAATAGAAGAGAACCTTTGTCAAATGAATTTATTTTTTCCAATAAATAATAGATACTGAACTTTTATAGATATATAATTAATAAATTTTGAAAACTTGACGATATCATCTGATGAAAAGAGATCATAATTTTACCTTAATAGAAAGATTACACATAAAAAGCTTATGCATTTACTGAACCAAATTTAATAAAAAATGAGAAAGATGTAAATGTAATTATAATTGTCTGAAAAATAAAGAATTATGTAATTGTTTGTTTTTTTGAGGTTATAAATTAGGAAAAGCAAAATCTAATTTTTTGTGACATAAACGCACAAAATGGGACAATTTGACACATTATTTTTTTGAAATTTATAATTCTCGTTTTTATTTTATAGACGTTTAACTACAAAAATTTATGAATTAATCTGAGATAAAAAGGAAGTATAAAGAAAATCCGAGTCAAAAAAGAAATCGACTCGGATTTTAAGTTATAATAACTTTCCGAAACTTATTCGACAGCTGCTGGTTTCCCGCTCTCGCGGGAATAATAATTTTCGTCTGAATGACATATCGTGAGAATTTTCGGTAAGTTCTTCAAAGTTAAGAATTTCTTTTCATATTATTTCAAAAGCAGCATCTTCCTACTTGCTTTAGATTCACCATCGATCAATAATCGATAGAAATAAATCCCGCTTCCAACCGGTTGTTTTTTTTCATCTCTCCCATCCCAAACTACCGAATGCTGACCTTCTGGAAGCTGATCACTGATAAGCTGTTTAACTTTCTGTCCTTTGATGTTGTAGATGGATAATTCAATATTACTGTCGAGTGGAATTGAGAAAGAAATTGTTGTTGTTGGGTTGAAGGGATTGGGAAAGTTTGATAATTTGAAATTTGATATTTGTAATTCGACATTTTCCAAACCTGTTTCACCAATTTCGTCGAGGAGCTGATCAAAAAAATCTGTTACTCCATCTTCATAAAAATAATAAAGTGGAAAACCGAGTAGCACAAAAGTACCATCTAATTGAGATTTTATAGCTGTTATTTCTCCATCAAACTGACTGCCAGTTATTCCTCCATAAAAGTAGATATCATTTTCAGCATCAGGGAAAATGCTCACGTAAGGTAAAGCATTGAAAGCTGAGGGTAATTTATCGAGATTTATGTCTAAGTCTGCATAATCATCTGAAAAAACAGAAATACATTCAAAAGCAGAAACAAGTTCGGTTTGATAGCAATCCAGAAAATCACTTATGAAAAATTCGGGGATTTCCGTAACTGTTTTCCAACCGGAAATAATCAGGTTCCCGCCACTGACCAGGTAGCAGCCGAGATTATTGATATTATCACCAATGAAATTCTCAGAAAGGTCATCGTCATGCCAGATAATTGTGGAATAATTTTTTATAACATCCAGGGAGGGAACACCTTCATCTGCATAATCATAGCTCGTAAATTCACAGTTTATCACATCCTGGTAAAATTCATCCACCATTTCATCAGTAGGATTCCCGGGTATGCCAACACCATCTTTTGTCTCATCAACCACGAGAATTCCCTGATCAAGCGGAAAATTCATAGGTATGGCTTCCACAATGTATGAAAAGGGAGATTCAAAATCGTCATATTTCACAGCATTTACTTTATAAAAATATGTTGTTCCATTCGTAACCGTATCATCCAAAAAGGAATTTTCAGTTATCAATTCAGAGTTTATTATTTCATAGGGACCATAATATGATTCGCTTCTATACAAATTGTAACCATCCACTTCAAAATCTTCCCATAATTCATTCCAATAAATCACTACTATGTTATCTGCAGAATAAACACCAGTAATTTCCATAAATTTAAAGGTGTCACCTCTTGAAAGTATCCAGCTATTGGGGTCAAATTCAACTTCTTCAAATTCTGGAGGAAAAGGACCAACTATCGTTTCCGCTGGAATATCAGGAGCAGAGTCAACCAAAATGGAATCATAACTTGTTTCATAATTTATATGAAAGGGTACAGGTTGATAAAAATCTGTATTAGTATTAGAAGTGGTTTTCACACAAATTAGGATTTCAGGATTAGTATTATAATCCTTCACAAAGTATGTATATTCAAAAGAGGGAATTCCCGGTTCAAAAATCCATTGTTGGAAAAACTGTTCAAGGTCCAAGCCGCTAACCTGCTCACAAATTTCCCGAAAATATGTTGTTATTACATTCCCGTTATAATATTCCAAAAAATATGTTTGTAAAATATCAAAGAAAACTTCATTTCCAGTCATTAACCGCAGCATGTGAAGAACAGATGCAGGTTTTTGGTAAGTTGCAGGAGTGAAATATGAACCAGGAGGAGGATCGTAAACTATGTAACCCTGGCTTCCAGCCCAGTTTTTATAGTAATTCTGAATGCTGACTATCATATAATTAACCATTGCAGCAAATCCCTGCCATTGTTCCATATATAGTGCTTCCGAATAAACAGCAAAACCTTCTGACAGCCAGACATCTGCCCATGTTAAGGGAGTGAGACAATTCCCAAACCACTGGTGAGCCAGCTCATGAGCTATTCCGGTTTCATAAGTATGATTTCCGGTTATCCAACCGGTTGTCATTGTTGTCATTGTTTGGTGTTCCATGGCAGCATATGTGAGAAAACTGGTAATTGCATTGCCATATTTTTCAAAAGGATAAAATCCATAAAGGTTGGAAAACACTTCCATCATAAAAGGCAGATTAGAAAAATCTTCAGTTGCTGCTGCTACCATTGAAGGTGGTACAAAATTCTGGATCGGCACACCCTGAAAAGAATCATTTAATTCCACGTAATTTCTGGCAACAATCGAAGCCAGGAAAGTTGTCATCGGATTAAAGCCTTCCCAAAAATGAGTTCTTGTTCCATTTCCATTATTAACTATATCAGTCCTTATTCCATTGGAAGCCACATCCCAATCATCCCTACAGGTAATAGTCAAATCTACTAGAGCTTTATCCCACGGATGGTCATAACAGGGCCACCAAAAGCGGGAAGCATTCGGATCTGAAATTGTAAAAACATAATTGGAACTGAAATACATACCCAGACCAATCCAAACAGGATTTCCGGAATAAGTTACAGTTGTTGTAAATTCCTCATCTGGGTTTATTGTTCCCAACTGAATTGTAATCACGCCGGCATCATGAGTATAACTCGCTGGATTTCCGTTTACCCAAACTTCATCAACATTTAGAGATTCCAATTCATATTGAATTTCAGTTAAAGTCTCTTCCGCTAAAACTGTGGCAATTACTGTTCCTTCGATGAATTGATTTGTATCGTCAATATCGATTGAAAGATCATAATGTTGAACATCAAATCCATGAGCTGAATCTGCTCTGGTTTCTTCATAATTTAGAGAACTTGTGAACTCATTATGACGATATTTTGGATGAGCAAATAAGATAAAAGAAATCAAAACAAAACACATAAAAAATACTAACTTTTTCATTGTATCCTCCATTTAAGATTATTAAAATTCTGTGTCGATGATTGTTCTAATGATGATATTTAGGCAAACATTTTTTTAAAAAATATTTTTGTTTGACAAAAAAACGACTATATTAACTTTAGCACTCATCAGAAGTGATTGCTAATAATTAAAAAAAAACATAGGAGGTTTAGAAAAAATGGCAAAACAAATGAAATTCAGCCACGATTCAAGAACAACGCTTAAAATTGGTGTTGATAAGCTGACTGATGCAGTTAAAGTAACTTTGGGTCCAAGGGGGCGCAATGTAGTTTTAGACAAAAAATTCGGTTCACCAATTATTACTAAAGATGGAGTAACAGTAGCAAAAGAAATCGAACTGGAAGACCCATTTGAAAATATGGGCGCTCAACTTGTGAAAGAAGTAGCAGAAAAAACACATGATATAGCTGGTGACGGAACAACAACTGCAACCATTCTTACACAATCTATCATTGAAGAAGGATTAAAACACGTTACAGCAGGTGTAAATCCAATGTATCTTAAACGTGGTTTGGAGAAAGCTTCAAAAGTTGTGATTAAGAAAATTGCTGAATTCAGTAAAAAGGTTAAAGATTCTAACGAAATAGCTCAAATCGCCTCAATTTCTGCTAATAATGATATGGAAATCGGGAAGCTTATTGCTAAAGCAATGAAAGCAGTTGGCAACGAGGGTATCATCAATGTGGAAGAAGCCAAATCCATTGACACAACACTCGATCAAGTAGAAGGTATGCAGTTCGATCGCGGTTATCTTTCTCCTTATTTCGTTACGGATGCAGACAAAATGATTACCGAATTTGAAGACCCTTTTATTCTTCTGTTCGATAAGAAAATCAGTGTTATGAAAGATTTACTGCCTATCCTTCAGGAAGTAGCTCAAACCGGAAAACCTTTATTGATCATTGCTGAAGATATTGAAGGTGAAGCTCTCGCTACTCTCGTTGTAAATAAATTACGCGGAACATTAGTTGTGGCTGCTGTAAAAGCTCCCGGATTTGGTGATCGCAGAAAAGCTATGATGGAAGATATTGCTATTTTAACAGGTGGAACTGTAATTTCCGAAGATCTGGGTAGAAAACTGGAATCAACAAAACTTACTGATCTGGGTTCTGCTAAGAAGGTTATCATCGATAAAGAAAATACAACGATTCGAGAAGGATTGGGTGAGAAAAAAGACCTTGATGCTCGTATCAAACAAATCAGGAATCAAGCTGATGATACCACATCTGATTATGATAAAGAAAAACTTCAGGAAAGACTGGCAAAACTCAGCAGCGGTGTAGCAGTGATCAAAATCGGTGCAGCTACGGAAACCGAAATGAAAGAAAAGAAAGCTCGTGTTGATGATGCTCTTCATGCTACTCGTGCTGCAATAGAAGAAGGAATCGTAACTGGTGGTGGAGTTACTCTCATCTACGCTTCCAGAGCTATTGATGAAATGAAAATTACTTCTCATGAGGAACAAGTTGGTGCTGATATCTTGAAAAAAGCTTTGGCAATTCCTACTTATCAGATTGCTGCTAATGCTGGAGAAGAAGGTGCAATTATTGTGGAAAAAATCAAGAATTCAAAAGATATTCATTATGGATTCAATGCTTCTTCTCGAAAATTCGGAAACTTGTTCGAAACGGGTGTGATTGATCCTGCAAAGGTAATTCGAAGCGCAATTCAAAATGCAACCAGTATTTCCGGTTTATTTCTCACAACCGAATGCGTTGTAACCGACATCAAAGAACAAGAACAACCAATGCCCGGAATGCCACCAGGAGGAATGCCCGGTGGTGGAATGGGTGGAATGTATTAATACCTTGAAAATTCGATAACTTAAACCTTCAATCCGGTATTTGCCGGATTGAAGGTTTTTTAGTCCAAAAAATTCTTGACACCAAAAACTGCAATTTTTTTCATACTCGCCCAGTGCCGAAGTGGTGAAATTGGTAGACGCAGTGGACTCAAAATCCTCCGGACTTTTGTCCGTGCCGGTTCGATTCCGGCCTTCGGCACCACAAAATAAATTTTGGAGGGATTTATTCATATTGTTAGATTTACTAATAGAGAACTCTCTTTTTACTAAATTATTCTGGAGGAAGAAAAAATGAAAAAAAAATATATTTTGATGGCACTTATAGTAGCCATAATAGTACCTGCATCGGTTTTTGCAGTTTCTCAATCTGCCTTGATTTTCCTGTTGATAGAACCCAGTTCTCGTGCTGGAGCCATGGGCGCTGCTTATGTTGCTCAGGTTGATGATGCTTACGCCGGATATTGGAATCCCGGAGCTATGGCTTTCAATCGGAAGACTCAGCTTGCCTGGATGCATTCAAACTGGTTTGGTGATGTACCTGGCATAAATGATATGTATATCGAGTATATTGCCTGGAATCAGTATTTTGAAGATACTGGAAATTTAGGTGCTAACGTAATCTTTATTACTTATGGTAAACAAGACGGATATGATGAAGACGGTAATTTCCAGGGAACTTTTATGAGTTGGGAAATTGCTCCAGCAGTTAGTTATGGTTACCAATTAGATGAGAAAACCGGAGTTGGTCTTACTTTCAAATTTATCTACAGCGATCTGGGACCTGGTCAGGGAGCATCTGACGAAACAAAAGGTCAGGGAATGTCTTATGCATTTGATATTGGATTCAAACGTAAAGACCTGCTTATTCGTGGACTCGATATCGGTTGGAATCTTCATAATATCGGACCGAATATTACTTATATGGATGAATCCCAATCCGATCAACTTCCCTTGAACTGGAGAATGGGTATTTCTTATAGAGCTTTGGAATCCCAATTTAATAAATTTACTGTAAATGCAGATATGAGTAAAGTTTTAGCCACAGATACAGATGAAGCTTTTTATGAGCGCATCTTCACAGCCTGGGGCGGTGATTATCCGATTGTTAATTTCGGTGCTGAATATGTTTACCTGGATTTATTGTCTTTAAGAGCAGGTTACATCAATGATTACTCCGGTGATATAATCGGTGCTTCATTTGGAGGTGGTATCCATCATACTTTCAAGAAAAAGTATAAAGTCTCATTTGATTTTGCTTTTCAACCAGGTGGCGGTATGACGGAATATAATAAAACTTTCTCTGCTAAACTCGAATATTAAGCTGCTGATAAATGAAAAAGCTTATTTTAACGGCTTTAGTGATCTCAGGATTGCTAATTCCGCAAATCTGTTTTGGCGAAAAGATACAACTGCTGAAAATCCAACCTGAAAAGAAAAATGAAAGAAAAATCCATCCTCTGGAGAATTTTCTTTCTGCCAATAAAAAGCGAACTATTTCCCCGAAAAGATCAGAAAATTTTGAAAAACTACTGGTTTTATTAATAGATTTTCCTATGGAAGAACCTGACGATCCTCAAACTACAGGAAATGGGAAATTCATTCAAGATCCTGCCGGATATAATATTTCTCTGGGAAGACCTCCTCATGACTATGAATATTTCACAGCACATTTAGAAGCGCTCAGATATTATTATCTCGCTGCCAGTTTGGAAGCATACGAACTGGAATACGATATCTTTCCTGCTCCGGAAAGAGACAGTTCATTCACAGCTTACACACTTCCCAATGAAATGGCATATTACCATCCTGTAGGAGCTTCTGATGATTTGATGATCTCCCGTTTTGAAGAATATTTCACGGATTGTTTTACCATTGCAGATGAAGATGAAAATATCGATTTCAGCCAATATGAACACTTTATGTTCATACACGCTGGCTCGGATTGGCAACATGATATTTTCGGTGATACACCTTCCGATATACCTTCATTTTTTATTCAAGTGGGAGATGGTAAAGAAGTTTATGTAACTGATGGTTCAAGCGGTACTGAAGTCATAATCGACCATGCTAGTAATGTGCCGGAAATGATAACTCAGGACATAGAAACTTACACGAATGGTTCTTATTCTGAAATTTACAATTACGGTGTTATAAATGCTGTAATGGCTCATGAATTCGGGCATTCCCTGGGTTTTGTGGATCTCTATAATACCAGAAATTTCAGTCCGGCAGTTGGTTATTGGGATATTATGGATAGCGGCGGCTCCAGTCTGGTCGGGCTAAAGGTTGTAGAAAATGGAGATGTAAGCGCTTTCTCTCTGGAAGGAATTTTTCCAAGCCTGCCCGGAGCCTGGACGCGTATTCTGGTTTGGGAAGATTATTTCAGAGAGCATGATATTCTTAAAGATATTTCCGAACTGAATTTTAATGAAGATATTGAAATTCAACCCGCTGAGAAAAAATTAGATTTTTATTCAGATAATTTACATTTTATCAAGATTCCTTTAAATGAGGATGAATATCTTTTGTTGGAGAATCGTCAGGTCGATCCGGACGGCGATGGCGGAGCTATGATTAAGACCGATTTAGATCAGCGCGTGGTCTTATATCCTACCTATTTAGGAAGTTCGGATGAACCTAACTGTGAATATGATTGTCTGTTGCCCGGTTGGGAGTGGGAATGGCAACCTACAGAATATCGTTCTCTTGGCGGTGGAATCGTTATCTGGCATATCGATGAAAAAATTCTTTATGAGAATAATAATTTTGAAAATAATTCCGTTAATATCAGTCGCTCACGCAGAGCTGTAAAAATTATCGAAGCAGACAACATCGATGATATTGGGAATCCATATTCAATGTACTGGCGGGGAACTGTTTACGAACCGTTCTATAAATATAAACCGGTTTTAGATGAAAACGGTTTATTTATTGAGTGGATGGATTATTCCGGTTCTGCCACATTTAATGATTCCATCTCTGCCACAACCCATCCGCCATTATTCACAAACGATGGTAATCCCTCCTTTTTTTCCATCTATAATATAAGCAGTTATGATATTGAGCCGGATTTGGAAAGAGTAATGTCTATCAAGTTTGGCACTCAATTTTTTGATGATACAAAAAAGATCGCGGAATTCGATTCGCTTTTTGCCATCGGACAATTCGGGATTTCAGAAGATTTACCAACTTTTCCAGTTTATTCAGATTCAGGAGTAGAATTTTTCTCGATTGTTGAAGATTCCGTATTAAATCATTTTGGGATAACTGTTCAATTTGATCTGGAGGTTACTCAACCGATTTTACCTGCTGATTATTCTGGAAATGGAAATGACGAATATTTATTCGTCTCTGAAAATACTCTCAATTTACTTACACCGGAAAATCCCACAAATCCCAATATATTCTCTTCTGAAATTGTAGATGCTCCTATCTTTATCGATGAATCCGACATTTTTATTGTTCCCACAAAAAATAATTTATTTATCAATCAGGATTCGCTTCCAATCCCAAATGCAAAATTGGCATTTAATGGAAATAAAATCGTGGCAGCATCCGCAGGAAATATCTATCTTATTAATCCCTCAAATCCTGATGAATATGATATTATCAATTTCTCAGATTATGACAGCGATTATTCTCCTGTTTGTTATCAGGATAATCTTCTTCCAGAATATAATGCAACTTTCATTCAAGGTAAAAATGGTGAAATTTACAAAGTTCAGGATGGTTCTGCTGAAAAGATTTTCAATTTGTATCCGTACACTTCGGAACATCCAACTCAGCTTGCCATCGGAGATTTTCTGGATGATGGTCAGGTTTACCTGGTTTTCGGTGCTGAAAACAGAATCTTTGCCATTATTTTGGATGGAACTTTAGCTCCCGGGTTTCCAGTGTATTTGGAAGATAAAATTATTAAACCCGGAACTTTTCCAAGAATCATCAAATTTTATGGTGAACAGTTTCTACTTTTTGAAGAGGAGAATCAGGGTTATCTTGCTATAAATTCGGAAGGTAAGATCGAACCGTTCTTTTCTATTTTCTGGGATAAATCAAATTTAAATAATTATTTTTTCTGGGATGAATCCTCTGAAAAATTATATTTCATTTACTGTGATAATGAATCAAAATTGTTTGCATCATATCTGGAAAATATTTCGGAAAATCCTCTTATCTGGAATGGATTCAGAAATAATAAATTCTCTCTTTTTGAGGGAGAGATTGATTATCAACCAATCGATGACAACAAACTAACTGCTTTTGCATTTCCCAATCCCAGCAAAAAAGGAGAAGTGCGAATTCGAGTATTAAATGCAAAACACAATATTAAATTAAAAATATTTGACATTGCCGGGAATATTATCCAAAAAGTCTCTGTGGAAAAGAGTCCTAACGATGTGCAGGATATTATCTGGAATTCCTCAAAAATTTCATCAGGAGTATATTTTGGCATCGTGAAATCCGGGCAGGAAATGAAAAAAATCCCGATAGCAATCGAGAAATAAAGGAGTCAATTATGAATAAGAAAATTTTATCCATTCTGGTCGTTATGATTATTTTTATCTCTATGGCTGCTCAGGAGATACGAAACGATATTATTGCTGTGAATTATGAAAAAAAGAATGCCAGGAAAGCAATGCTGTTTTCTGCAATTTTTCCGGGTGCCGGGCAATTCTACGCAAATCGCCAAAGCATAACCACCTACATTTTTCCGGTGATAGAAATCGGTTTGTGGTATGGGCTGATGCACTTTACCAAGGAAGGACAGGATATTGAGAAAGATTTCGAAAATTATGCTGATGAGCATTACAGCCGAACCTATCAACATAGTGCCGAAAACGATCTGATTGAAGATCCTCTGAACAACTCAACGTTTTATGATAATCATTTTCGTTTAGATGATACGGACACTCAGCACTTCTATGAAGATATTGGCAAATATGATAAATATATTTTTGGCTGGTTAGATTGGACAAGTATTTATGCTACACATCCTGATGGTTATTGGACGGGTCCCAGTTGGATATGGGAAGAAGATGAATTAGGTAATAGATGGGAGGGTAATCATCCCACTGATTCACTTTCATCATATTATGTAGGTAATGAAGGGTTGTATGATGGAAATCTTGGACGATACAGCGGCATGCGAGCTGAATATATTTCGATGCGAAAAGATTCAAGAGATTCCTATGAAACGGCAGATTTATTTGGTTTTGGTATTGTTCTCAATCATATTGCAAGTGCCTTTGATGCTTTGAGAGTTACCAAAAAATATAATAGGGAATACATTTCCGATAATTCTCTGAAAATCAAATTGATGCCCGTATTGGTGCAAAACAATATTTCTCCTGCTCTCATTATCAGTAAAAGGTTCTAATAAATGAAAAAAATATTCCTTTTATTTCTCTTGTTGATCATTTCGTTCAATCTTTTCAGCCAGCAATTATCAGCGAGAAAAGCAATGTTGTATTCTGCCGTTCTTCCCGGTTTAGGAGAAATCTACACAAAGAATCCTACAAAAGCAGGATTCTTTCTGGGTGCGGAATTTGCTATTTTATTTTCTTATTTCAGGTTCAAATCTGAAACTGAATGGAAAATAGATTCTTATGAACAATTTGCCTTTGCCAATGCCGGAATTCCAGAAAACAGTTCGGATGATTTATATCAAGATGCTCAAGATTATATCAGCAGTGAAGATTATAATGCGAGAATCATCCTGGCAGCGAGAAATCATTTTCTTATTTATTATCATGATGAAGAAGCTTACCTAGAATATTTGAACTTGCATCTAATTCCTGAAGATGAAGGCTGGGATTGGGAAACCGATAAAAACTGGTCGAAATTTAAAAAACTGCGTCGGCAAAAACAAGACCTGGAAATTTGTGCCAATTTTGCTGTTGCTGGTTTAATTTTAAATAGGTTGGTAAGTGTTCTGGATAGTGCAATTTCTGCCAAAAAATATAAT
Source organism: uncultured Candidatus Cloacimonadota bacterium (assembly GCA_964460095.1). Classification (GTDB taxonomy): domain Bacteria; phylum Cloacimonadota; class Cloacimonadia; order Cloacimonadales; family TCS61; genus JABMPU01. The sequence continues at coordinate 970 of CAYWPW010000030.1, read as the reverse complement.
AAACAAAATAAATATTACGGCAAATTAACTGTTGCTCCGGTTTGGGAAAATAAAGGATTAAAAATTGGATATGAATATAAATTCTAAACGCAGCATGTTCTTACTGATTTTAGTAATAACTTTTTTTTGTACTCTTTCAGCAAAAAATATTAGCCCTGCCACAAATATGCTTAAATCTGCGATTTTCCCGGGTTGGGGAGAACTTTCCGTAGGGCATAAATCCGGTTATACTCTCATGGCTGCTGAAATAATTTTATGGTCTGCCAAATACTATTATTTGGAGGAATCCGATTTTAAAGAAACAGCTTCCTTCAAATACGCCATCAAATATGCTCATATTGATCCATCCAAAAATTATGATGAATCTTATTTTGGTCATCTGAAAAAATATACCAGTTCAGGTTATGAAGCCGGTGGCTACAATGCTCACATCCTGGCTGAAGCAGAAAAAATCGAAGACCCGGTTGCTCGCGAAGAATATATTCAGAACAATATCTATTCTGATGAATATTATTGGAATTGGGATAATAAAGATAAAAAGAAACAATACGGAGTTCTGAGAAAAAGAATTCTGCAATATTCCGATTATGTACAAGTATTTACCGGAGTGATTATTGCCAATCATATCTTCAGTGCGATACACTCCATGAGAATTAGTTCCAAACTAAAGAGATTAGAATTCAAAGTCGGATTTGATAAAGATTTGAATCCCGGCTTATTTTGCAGATATCAATTTTAAGAAATAAGAGTTCTACGTAATTGGATGTTTTTGTCATCCTGCTTATAAAGTTGAAACTGGTGAAAGCTGAAAGAATTCTTGCTGTTACCAATGAAGGATATACACCTACAATGAGATTCTTCGTTTGTTTCCCTTTGTAAGTTTTTCCTCAGAAAGACATTAGATTTTATTTTACAAAAATACTTTATAAAAAAACAAATTAGGAGATAAAGAAATGGCTGTTATTATCAC
>CAYWPW010000029.1:9963-12381 GCA_964460095.1 uncultured Candidatus Cloacimonadota bacterium | reverse complement strand
ATATTGCTGCCGCTTTGAGTTAAGCCTCCCACAATTTTGCTATCACCTTTTCCGGAAATTCCATTTTCAGCTATAACATGACAAAATTTTATTTCTTTTCTAAAAGTAATTCCGCCACTACAAATAATTCTTGAATTTTCCGCAGAACGAAATTGCACATCTCCATCAACTAAAATTCCATTTTTTTCCGAATTAATAATGTTCCCATTAACTCTTAAATCTCCGTTCACTTTCAAATCTGAATTTATGATGTTACCCTTAATAATTAGATCTCCAAAAAAATCTAATGAAGCTTCTTCAATATCTTCCTCGATCTTAAACTGTGATTTTATATTTATTTTGTTCTGCTCATCAATATACGGATAACCGGATTTTTTTGCCAGGATCTGTTTTTTCTCTTCAGAATAAAACACATTTTTGCCAAGATAGTCATCCACAACTTTTTCTTCAGCAACTTTAGGAGTTATCTCATTACCGAAAATATCTGTTGTAGTTTTTACCATTCCTGAGATTAATAAGCCGGCAACCGATGAATTCTTTTGTACTCTTTCCAAACCATCTAATTCTGTTATACTTCTAAATTCGTAAGGATCGAAACAATTTTTCTCATCAAAAAGGTATGAAATCTCTAACTGCGATTCCGGTTTTGTCTTAAGGGCAATTAAAAATTGTTTATTCAGTTCTTTTTTTATTTTTTGCTGGCGGTTATATAAGATGGCTTCATCAACTCCGGCTCTTATTCCTGCGACGTTCAGAAGCGATGTTATTTCATTCTCGTCTATCATCTGTCCGGAATCTTTAATGGTTAAATATGCTGAAAATCCGTCTTCTGAAACTTCAAGAACAAGGCTTCCTGATTCGTTCGGGATTATTTTTTTTTCAGGCATATTCTAATCTTTTAGATTTTTTTTAATAAAGCTGATAACTTCTTCTGATGTAGTTCCCGGAGTAAAAATTGCTTTAAATCCTTTGGTTTTTAAGAAATCAATATCTTCTTCGGGTATCACACCACCGCCGAAAAGCAATATCTTTCCCGCTCCTTTTTCTCTTAGAAGTTCGGCAACTCTGGGAAATAGAAAATTGTGTGCCCCGGAAAGTAAACTCAATCCCAGGGCATCAACATCTTCCTGGATAGCTGCTTCTGCAATTTGCTCAGGAGTCTGTCTTATTCCTGTATAGATCACTTCAAATCCTGCATCCCGTAAAGAGCGAGCAATATATTTTGCACCTCTGTCGTGACCATCCAAACCCGGCTTGGCAATAATAATCCTGATTTTCTTGCTCATTTTTTTCTTTCCTCAAATATTGAATTTTTTCTAGGATAAATTTCAGTCAACTAGTTTTTGAAAAATTGAATGATTGACACATTTTTCCTAAAAACTCTTTTGTGAAAGAGTAACTCGAAACTCCTGCTTTGAGAAAGCAAAAAGCAAAAAGCAAAAAGCAAAAAGCAAAAAGCAAAAAGCAAAAAGCAGAAAGAAGAAAGAAGAAAGAAGAAATAGTCAGTGCATGTCATACAAAGTCTGTGGCAATAAGGAGAACACTGATAACACGGATATTACGGATTAGCACCGATAAGAAAAATAAATTTGTTTCTTTGTGGAGAATCAGCATCAAAAAATAAGACTAAATAATAATCTGTGTAAATTCGTGTAATTCGTGGATAAAAAGTCTGTGGCAAAAAAGGAGTAAATTTATGAATAATATTGCAGTTCTGGGTTGTATGTTCGGTGATGAGGCAAAAGCAAAAATCGTCGATGTTTTAGCAGCTGATGCAGATATTGTTGTTAGATTTCAAGGTGGAAACAACGCAGGACATACAATTATCCTGAACTCAAAAAAATATATTTTTAAACTTGTTCCATCAGGAATTTTGTATCCTGATAAAATGTGTGCTCTTGGAAGCGGTTTAGTTGTTGATCCCTTTCGGCTTTTGGAAGAAATGCAGGTTTTAGAAACTAATGGCATTTCATTTAATAACAGATTTTTCATCGATCCGCGCACTCAAATTGTTCTTCCGCTTCATAAAGAACTGGATGCAAAAAATGAATCCAATTCTCAGCAGACAAAAATAGGTACAACCAAAAGAGGAATCGGTCCCTGTTATACAGATATGATCGCACGTTTTGGAATCAGGTTCTCTGACCTGTTTGACAAAGAATACCTCCTGAAAAGACTGCAAAATCTTTATTCCTTTCATAATCGTAGTTTAGAAAAAATTGAAAAAACTGCTGAAAATTTGATTGCTGTTGGTGAAAAACTTAAACCTTTTATAAAGCAAATACCTTATTTACTGAATGATCTTTCAAAACAGGAAAAAAGAATTCTTTTCGAAGGTGCTCAAGGTTCGCTTTTAGATATTGTTTTTGGAACGTATCCTTTTGTTACATCGTCTCATACAATTTCCGGAAGCATCTC
>CAYWPW010000029.1:0-9863 GCA_964460095.1 uncultured Candidatus Cloacimonadota bacterium | reverse complement strand
TTTTTGGAACGTATCCTTTTGTTACATCGTCTCATACAATTTCCGGAAGCATCTCGATTGGATGTGGATTTTCTCCTAAAAAAATAGACAAAATCATGGGAGTGTACAAAAGTTATTTCACCAGGGTTGGAGCAGGACCTTTTCCTACAGAACTGAATAATGAGATTGGAAACCAAATCCGAAAACAGGGAAATGAATATGGCTCTGTAACAGGAAGACCGCGTCGCTGCGGCTGGTTTGACGCAGTTGCCGCAAAATTTACTGCTATGATAAATGGAGTCGACGAAATCGCTATTACGCTGCTGGATGTTCTTTCCGGTTTAGAAACTATAAAAATCTGCACGGAATATAAATCCGGTGATGAAATTTTAGAGGAATTTCCATATAGTACAAATGTTTTAGAGAGCATTATGCCGGAATATATCGAACTTCCCGGATGGAACGAAGATATTTCGAATATAAAAGATTTTGAACAATTACCAGAAAATGCTCAGAAATATGTTATAAAAATCGAAGAACTTCTGGACACAAAAATTTCAATTATTTCTGTCGGTCCGGAAAGGAGCCAGACAATTTTTAGAAAATAGAAAAATGGAAATTTTAATAAAAGAAGTCTCAAATAACCGAGACCTGAAAAAGTTCATCTCGTTTCCGTATAAACTTTATGCAGGAAACAAATATTGGATTCCGCCATTAATTTCTGAGGAGATGAGCATGCTTCGCAAAGATAAAAATCCGGCTTTTGATTTCTGTGAAGCCAAATACTGGCTTGCCATCAAAGATGGAAAAGTGGTGGGAAGAATTGCCTGTATTATAAATTCGCGGTACATTGAAAAATGGAAAAATAAATACGCTCGTTTCGGCTGGGTCGATTTTATTGATGATGAAAATGTATCGAAAGCTCTATTCGATAAAATGGAAACGTGGGCAAAAGAGATGGGAATGACTGCAGTTCATGGTCCTCTCGGTTTTACCGACCTTGATCTTGAAGGAATGCTGGTCGAGGGTTTTGAAGAACTTGGAACTATTGCCACAATTTACAATTATCCTTATTATCCTGAGCATCTTAAAAAACACGGCTATAAAAAGGACATCGATTGGGTAGAATTTGAAGTTGACGTTCCGGAAAAATTTCCAGAAAAAATCAAGCGAATTGCAGCAATTGTGAAGAGGAAGAACAAATTACACATTTTAGATGCAAAAAAGAAAAAGGATCTCATTCCTTATACAAAAGAAATATTTTACGTGATTAATGAAGCTTATGAACCGCTTTACGGCGTGGTTTCTCTAACAGAAAAACAAATTGAAAAATATATTAAACAGTATTTTGGAATGATCAGTCCTGAGTTTGTTTCTATCATTCTGGATGAACAAAACAAGATCGCGGGTTTTGGAATTACCATGCCATCTATGTCCAAAGCTTTCCAAAAGGCAAAGGGAAAACTTTTCCCATTTGGTTTTTTTCATATTATGAAAGCTTTGAAAAACACTGAGCGAGTAGATATGTATCTCGTGGCAGTTAGACCGGATTTACAAGGAAAAGGAGTTAACTCTCTTTTATTCAATGAATTCTTTAAGGTCTTTGTTAACAAAAAAATAATGAAAACTGAAACAAATCCTGAATTAGAAAGCAATACCAGGGTTCAAGCTCAATGGAAATTTTTCGAGCGAAGACAACATAAAAGAAGACGATGTTATATAAAATACTTAAAATAAAAACATACTAAAACTAAGATATTATCATGAAGCAAAAGAGAAATTGCCTCAAGAAACAAATTGGGAACAAAAAAGTTGGTTTAGCTTTAGGTTGCGGTTCTGCTAGAGGTTTAGCACATATAGGTGTAATAAAATATTTAGAAGAACTGGAGATAAAGATTGATTTTATTACCGGAACTAGCATCGGAGCTTTGATCGGAGGAGCTTATGCGTCTGGATTAAGCATCAAAGAAATTGAGGATATTGCTCTAAAGACAGATCTAACTTCCACAGCAAAACTTTTTTTACCCGGATTCTCAAAATCCGGTTTAATAAGTGGAGCTAAAATCAAAGAATTCCTTAAAACTCTAATTGGTAATAAAAAAATTGAAAACCTGAAAATCCCGTTTGCAGCAGTAGCAGCCAATATAATTACTGGAGAGGAAATCCTTTTTAGTAAAGGTGATTTAGTAGAAGCAATTCGTGCCAGTATTTCAATCCCAATTGTTTTTCAACCAGTAATCTGGAATAATATTGTTCTAGTTGACGGTGGTCTAGTCAATCCAATTCCAATTAATCTTGCTCGTGAAATGGGAGCGGAATTTATTATTGCTGTGAATGTTATGTCTTTAAAAAATCAATTGAATTTTATAAACAACAATAAAGTAGGAGAAAAAACGGATTCCAATAAGTCTCTGGAAATTGTTCCTCTTCATCAAAAAAAACTCGAGCACTTGATAATCGACCATAAATGGATAAAGAATTTTATAACACATAAAGAGAAGCAGGAATTGCCCGGAATAAAAAAGATATTTAATCAATCTATCCAGATTATTCAGGAAAAATTGATTGAATTTTCAATCGAATTATATAAACCAGATATTTTAATAGAACCGGAAGTTAGAAATATCAATATGTTCGATTTTTATAAAGCAAATGAAATAATTGAAAAAGGTTATTTTTCTGCAAAAAATATTAAATAAGGAAGGAAAACGTGGAAATTGTTAAAACCATTATCCTGGCAATTGCTGCTTATTTTATTGGTTCAATTTCATTTAGTTACATCATAACCAAAAAAACAACAGGTAAAGACATTCGAAACCAAAAAGTAAAGAATGCGGGAGCGTTCAATGTTTTACTGAGTGTGGGTCCTTTGATCGGGATTATCGTGGGATTATTAGACGCTACTAAAACCCTGCTGATAGTTCTACTTGCTCACGCCTGGGGTTTGAATATTGTTCACAGTATCATTGCTGCTTCTTTCGGAATTATCGGTCATTGTTTTCCCATTTATTACAATTTTCATGGAGGTAAAGGAGCAGGTACGGTTGTAGGAATATTGATCTATTACATTCCTGTAGAGCTTTTAATATGCTTTATTCCGGCAGCGATAATTGCCTTCCTGATACACAGACCAGGAACCGCACCAGTCTTTTTTATCCTCTTAGCTCCCATAGCGACATATTTATTTAGAAAACCGTCTTCTTTAGTAAATTCCGTTTTATATATTACTTTGTTAACAGGAATATTAAATCTGGTCATATTATTAACGAAAAGAGATCGACGAATATTTGCAGATTAAAAAAATTCTATCTAAGAAGAAAAAGCTAATAAAAACTTTATGTCATTAAATTTACAACAAATAGTTCTTGACATTAGAAATGGAGATTTCAACTTGTTTCAGCCGTGTAACATGGCTTAGTATAAAGAGTTATGAAATAGATAGATGGTTTTGTGTAGAAGGAGAATTTGATGAAAAGAACGTATCAACCTCATAATAGAAAAAGGCTGAATAAGCACGGATTCCGCCTTAGAATGACTACTAAATCCGGCAGAAAAGTCTTAGCAAGAAGAAGAGCTAAAGGGAGAACACGTCTTACTGTTAGCTAAATGAATTTCATTACTTCCAATAAAGATTACAAAAGTATTTTCATAGATAACAAAAAAAATGAAGGTAACTTTTTTATTTTCTTATATCAGAAAAATTCCGCGAATAATGTGCTCGAAGTGGGAATCATTACTGGCAAAAAAGTCGGAAATGCAGTTATCCGCAATAAAGTTAAAAGACGCATAAAATCTTTTATCAGAGAGAATAAAGATTCATTACCTTCAAACCTGAAAATGGTAATAATCGCAAAACAGAACTCTGGAAATGCTACCTGGTTAGAATTTAAGGAAGAATTAACAAGATTGTTTAGCCTGATAAATTATTGATGAAAATATTTAACACTATTGTTTTAAAAATAATTTGGCTCTATAGGGAATTAATATCTCCTATATTGCCGGAAACTTGTCGTTTCACACCCAGTTGCAGCCAATATTCATTTCAGGCATTTAAAAAATATTCGTTTTTTAAAGCCCTGAAATTATCAATCTTAAGAATTTTAAAATGTCACCCCTTTCATGCTGGTGGACACGACCCGCTTCCTTAAGAAAAAGTTAGACGCAGATGAAAAAAAATAGACAGGATAAACAGGAAAAAACAATGAAAATGAATATCCAATATCCAACAAGGAAGAATGAAGGAAAAAGTCAGTGAAAGTCTGTGGAAAAAAAATTGAACACAGATGACATGGACTTTACTGATTGACACGGATAAAAATAATTTAAATCTTTGTGGTAAAAAAATAAAGACTAAAAAATAATTTGTGTAAATTCGTGTAATTCGTGGATAAAAAAGTCAGCGTCAAAATAAATTTGGAGAAATAATGGAAAAAAGAACTATAATCGCCTTGCTATTAATCCTGGCTGTTTTCTGGATTAGTAGCGAACTGTTCTGGAAAAACAAGCAGCAAACACCGGTTCAACCTCCATCTGTTAAAAAATCTGCTGAACAAACTGCAGAAACAATTCCCGAAGAAACCATAGAACCAATCCAAACAAAACCGGAATTCTCAAATATTCCTGAAACTGAAATTATCTCTGATATTGAAATTAACAATGAAATAACACTGGAAAATGAATTGATGAAAGTCGTTTTCAGTAATAGAGGTGGAGTAATCTTAAAAATTGAATTGAAAGATTATTTGCTTTCAGATAAAACCACTCTTGTTAACCTGATTCCGGAAGATCAAACTGCCCTGAATATTTCTCTTCAATCTCAAAGCGGAACTTCTCAAAATTTTGCAAACACTATTTTTCAATATGAAAAGTTTGAGAATTCAGTCAGCTTTTTCATCCAAACAGAAAAGGGTAAAATCGAGAAAAAATATTCTCTTTTAGAAAATTATCGGCTTGATTTTGAAATTAATGTGGAAAGCACTGAAGAACTCGCAAACTATACAGTTTCATTGGATAGCGGAATTGCAGATACTGAAGAATATTTGAAAATGAAAAAGCGTGATTATAAAGTTGTGAGCCAGATGGATAATTCCATTGTAAAATATACTTTATCCAAACTTAAAGAGAAAAAGGAGATTTCAGGAAAAATTGATTGGGCAGCAATCCGTTCCAAATATTTTGTGATGGGAATCATTCCCAATGAGTTGATCGATTTGAATAAACTATTTGCCTTTAAAAGCAATGACAGCCCTGCCATAAATCTGTTAGTAGATGTGAAGCGTTTCAATTTCTCACATCAATACAAGCTCTATCTGGGACCTTTGATAAATAAATATTTAACTGTTTGGAAGAATGGTTTCACCAAAGTTCAGGAAGGGCAGGGATTATTAAAACCAATTAGTGATATTTTCGTCTGGTTCCTGCAAACTTTGGATAAAGTCATTCCGAATTATGGAATCAATATTATCCTCTTTTCTTTAGTTTTAAAAATCATTCTTTACCCATTAACTCACAAGAGTTTTGAATCCAGTACTAAGATGCAGAGAATCCAACCTTTGATGAGAGAAGTCCAAACAAAATATAAATCCGATCCTAAAACGATGCAGGCTGAATTGAAAAAACTTTATAAGGAACACGGTGTAAGCCCTTTGGGAGGATGCTTGCCAATGCTGTTGCAGATGCCTGTTTTCTTTGCTCTTTATCCTATTCTGCGCTATTCTATCGAGCTCAGACAAACTCCTTTCCTCTGGCTCCCGGACCTTTCCGAACCTGATCCTTACATTATTTTGCCAATTGTTATGGCTATTTTCATGTTCATCCAACAAAAACTGATGGCTCCTTCCAAACAAGCTCTGGATGAAATGGATGATAAACAGAAAGCTCAAATGCAAAGCCAGAAAATGATGATGTATTTCATGCCGATAATGATGTTCTTCCTCTTTAAATCTTTCCCTTCGGGATTAGTTCTTTACTGGACTGTTTTCAATATTATGTCTATTTTCCAACAGCGAATTATTAAGAAAAAATTTAAATAAGGTACTCTAATGAAAATTATAGAAAAAGAAGGTAAATCTACTTCGGAGATAATTGCCAACTTCATGCAGGAATATAAAATGGACTTGGATAATTTCAAATTTGAAGTTATTAAAAAAGGTTCTCCTGGCTTTCTGCATTTGTTTGGCTCCACTCCAACAAAAATACGATTTCTCGTTCCTGATGTGCAGGAACAATTGAAGAATTATACTGAAACGCTTTTGAGCATGATGAATGTTTCTTCTTTCAATATTGATATAACTTATAAAGATAAATCGTATTTTGTTGATATAACCGGAGTAGATAATGCTGGTTTTATTATTGGAAAAGAAGCAAAACTTCTTGATAGCATCCAACATCTTTTGAATCAGATGATAAATAAACAGGAGAAAAAACAACTTCGTGTGAAAGTGGATGTCGATAAATATCGGGAAAGAAGAAAAACAGCTCTTCTGGAAAAAGTGAAAAACGCAGCAGAAAAAGTGAAAAAAAGAGGGAAAAGCATTACCCTGGAACCGCTTCATGCTGCTAATAGAAGGATTGTTCATCAGTTTATAGAGCGTGATAAAAAAGTGCGAACAATGACAATTGGTGAAGGCGAATTCAAGAGAGTTGTAATCTTTCCTGCTTCCCAAAATAAACCTAACCCTGATATACCGAAACCAGAAAATCAGCAACGAACAAAACAAACAAAGTCGAACAAAAAATAGAAAAAGTTCGTTGTTGTTAGTGTTTGTTAGTTGCTAAAAAATCTTTTGCAGGTTGAAAGGTTCTGGGTTAATGGATTAGGGGACTAAATAGATGCAACAAATCCAAATCGGAAAAATTCTTTGCACCGTCGTTTCTGCTGGAAATTATTGGGCAGATGCTGGTGCTGCCATGGGAGTTCTTCCCAGAAGTTTATGGCAAAAATTCTTAGATGTAGATGAAAAAAACCGAATTAAATTAGAATTAAACTCTCTTTTACTCAAGGTTGATGCAAAGAATATTCTCATTGATACAGGCATTGGAAATAAACTCACAAATAAATTAAGAAAAATTTATAATCCTTCTGATTTCAAACTACTGGAAAATCTCTCCACTCTCGGAATCTCGCGACATGATATAAATTTTGTGATTCTCACGCATCTCCATTTTGACCATGCTGGTGGAGTAACCTCCATTTTTAATGAGAAAAAAGAACTGACATTTCCCAATGCTGTTTATTTTATTCAGAAAAAAGATTGGGATATTGCCAAAGATCCTGATGAACTAAACAAAGCTTCATACAATTTTTCTGCTGACCTCGATCTGCTCGAACAGACTGGAAAATTCAAACTTTTGGAAGGTGATTTTTCACTGACTCCTGAAATTAAACTGATTTTAGTTGGAGGTCATTCCGAAGGAATGCAAATCGTGAAAATCGAAAGTGAAGATAACCTGGCATATTATGTAGGAGATATTATCCCTCTGGACGCACACCAACATCTGGTTGTAACTACATCTTACGATGTTTGTAGAAGAGAAACCGTGAATATAAAAAAGAAAGTTTTGCAGGAACTCAAAGATAAAAACGGTGTCCTGTTTTTACCACATGATGCAAAGAAGAAGATTATAAAGTTTTAAAACCTCATCCTCGGTCCTTCTTTTGCGAGGAGAAGGAACCTTTTCTGATTCTATCTATTCATTCCTGTGAAAGCTTGTTCTCCCCGTTGAATAATGTTGATTGGAAAGGGGATCTATTTCTTTCTCGTTTTATGGATCTATCCGATTATGATCTTCCGACCTTTACCATCGAATACTTCGCCAATAATACTGCACCATTCTAATCCTGCTAGTTTCAGTTTATCAAGAAGCTTATCTGCTTTTTCTCCGGCAACTGAGATCATCAAGCCGCCAGAAGTTTGAGCATCATACATCAGCATTATCCGATCTGGAGAGTAGGAATCATTTTGAACATGAACATGGGGTTTGAAATATCTTTCGTTACGAAAAGAACCACCGGGGAAGAAACCATCTTCAGCCAATTCAAACGCTTCTTCAATAATTGGGACGCTGCCATAATCAAGACGAACTGATGCTGAATCATTTGTCATTTCAAATAGATGGCCCAGAAGACCGAATCCTGTAACATCGGTCATGGCATTCACGCCGATTTCTACAGCGATTTCAGATGCTTTTTTATTAAGGTAACTCATGTGAAATGCAGCTTTATCGATAGCACTTTGTGGAGCCATATCCGCTTTAATGCTGGTAGTAATAACTCCCATTCCAATGGGTTTGGTCAGGATAATTTTATCACCTGGTTTAATTGTGTTGTTTCGAATGATTTTATTGGGATGAACGATACCGGTAACAGAAAGTCCGTATTTCATTTCTATGTCTTCGATGGTATGACCACCAAGCACAACACCTTCTGCTTCAATAACTTTATCCAATCCGCCACGCAGAATTTCATTAAGCATTTCTTTGGTGATATGGCAGGAATCGTAAGCTACTATATTCAAAGCGGTACACACTTTTGCTCCCATGGCAAATACATCACTCAAACTGTTTGCTGCAGCTATCTGTCCAAATTTGTATGGATCGTTCAAAACAGGCGTTATAAAATCTACAGTCTGAATTATGGCAATTTCATCTGAAATTTGATATGCTCCTGCATCATCACTTGTATCAAAAGAAACAAGTGTATTGGGTGTGTGAGGATATTTCAATCCTTTCATTATTTTCTCGAGGTCCGCCGGACTCACTTTGCCAGCTCAGCCAGCAGCTTTTACGTAATGAGTTAATTTTATTTCTTCTTTCATTTTATTTTTATCCTTTTTATATCAAAATAATATTCCCAAAATTTCAGGACGAATATTTTGAACTACTCCTGCTCTGTGAAGTCCCAAAGCTCCGGCAATGTCACGCTCGAAGCAGGCTCTGCATAATCCCATATTGGGTGGATTTCCCAATTTCTGGAGAATTACTGCTGCTACACCAATTATAGTACCGACAATGATGATACCATATTTTGTGGAAAAGAAGTTTTTCATTTTTTTTGCTCCTATAATTTTTTTTCTAATTTAAGGAGCTCAATCAGGTTAATTACGGAATATACATAAATTTGTAATCTTGATTATAACTAATGGAATAATCCTCTTTGCCCGAAAGAGTCTCCGGTTGGAATTTTGTAAAAACGTCAGGTAAATCCGGGCAAATGCTTCATATTATTCCTTTAATTTATTATCGAATGAGAAAATCAAAATTATGAAAAATATGTCAATATTAATTTCTTCTTGTTTTTTTTAATGAAAAAGCTTATTTCTTCAATTAATTCATCAAAATCGAAAGTGATGATAACCTGGCATATTATGTGGGAGATATTATTCCGCTGGATGCAAAGAAGAAGATTATCAAGTTTTGAAACCTCATCCTCCCATAATCCGCTTTTTCAGACTTGACTTAAAGCGAAGCTTGAGTTGAGAATGAAAAAGTAATCGCCAAAACTGCAATTCTTATTCTCAGACTTGAATTATTCCGTCATTAATGAGTTATGAATAATATCGCCTGTTTTTTTTAGGTTTTCGCAATTCTTAAGTCAAATCCTCCTGCGGCGTTTTTTAACTCAAGTCTTGCTTGGCGTGGACAAGCTTCTATCCTGTCATTCCCGTGAAAGCTTGTCCTCACCTTGATTGGGGACGGGAATCTAATAAAAGGCGTATTTCATAATGAAAAATGGAGTTTGTAACTCTGGCGTGCCTGGTGCCCGATGTGGAGTTGGCACATTTGTTATGCCTAATTTACAATGAAAAAAATGTTTCTACACATCAAGAGGTCTCTTAACTCCGAGTTTGTTTTCATCCAGAAAAATGTTTTTTTCTCTGTTCTTA
>CAYWPW010000028.1:0-12556 GCA_964460095.1 uncultured Candidatus Cloacimonadota bacterium | reverse complement strand
CTGAAAAATTGAAGGAAAAAGTCGTTTTTACAAACGATAATAGAAAACTTCAATTTTATGAGAAGCTGCGCAAGAATATCACATCTTTTGTGAATACAAAAACTAATGGCAAGGGTGGAAAATTTACTCAATATCTTCTAACACTTCCGGATTTTTTTGTTCTATTGTGCAGACTAGCAATTGATGATAGAGTCAAAAAATCTCAGAAAGCAATTGTTGGAGGTATCATTGCCTACGTGATTATGCCGATTGATATTATTCCGGATTTCATTCCAATAATCGGTTATGTCGATGATCTGGTGTTGGTGGTTTATGGATTGAATTTGATTTTGAACGAACTTGATAAACAAATTCTAATCGACAATTGGAGCGGGGAAGAGGACGTTCTGGAGCTACTTCAGAAGATAACTTTAACAGCCGAAAAATTCCTTGAAAAAAACATACTGAACAAAATTAAAAAGTGGATTAGTAAAATTGCCAAATAGTTCAAAGAAAGAAATGAAAAAATACTCAATATACTAAGATATAAAAAAACATCCTGTTTATGGAAAGAATTTCTTAGTGTTTATTAGCGTTCTTAGTGGCTAAAAAAAATGAAATTACTCATTGCATCCAGAAATAAAGATAAAGTTGAAGAAATGAAAGAGAATCTTCATGGATTAAATCTTCAAATTGTTTCCGCACTGGATTTTCCAGACCTGCCGGATGTTGTTGAAGATAAAGACACAATTGCAGGGAACGCAATTAAGAAAGCTGTTCAATGTTCTGAATTTTCCGGTTTGTTAACAATAGCAGATGATACAGGTTTTTTTGTTGAGCAACTAAATGGTAAACCCGGAGTTTATGCAGCTCGTTATGCTGGAGAAAATTGCACTTATGCTGATAATCGCCAAAAGATGCTGAAAGCTATGAAGGGAAAAACCAATCGTCAAGCAGAATTTCGTACAGTTGTAGCCTTTGCATCTCCAGATGGTTTGATTGGAACTGCTGAAGGTATAGTTCAAGGGCAAGTAACGGAAAAAGAAATCGGTAATTTTGGTTTTGGTTATGACCCAATTTTTCGTGCAGATGAAACAAGTAAAACTTTTGGAGAAATGACAAAAGCAGAAAAACACAAAATCAGTCATCGCGGTAAAGCCATCAGGAATATTATTCCGGTTTTAAAAAAATGGGAACACAGATGACACGGATTTTACGGATTGGCACGGATAAAAAAGTAAAAATGTAATTTCTCATTTTATAAAAAGAAATTCGTGAATATTCGTGTAATTCGTGGATAAAAAAAAGGAGTAAATATGGTAAATCCTCAAATCTTCAGGCAATATGATATTCGAGGAATTGTAGATAAAGACATGACAGACGAAACCGTGTATCTTATTGGAAAAGGATACGGAACTTTTCTTAGAAGAAAACAATTGAAAAGTGCTGTTATTGGCGGTGATGCGCGGCTCAGCACTCCTCGTTTCAAAGATAAAATTATGCAAGGTCTTGTGGAAACCGGGATCAATGTGATCGATGTTGGATTGGTGGCAACACCTGTTCTTTATTTTTCCATCTGGGAATTGAAAACTGATGGTGGGGTGATGATCACTGCAAGCCATAATCCCTCCGAATATAATGGTATAAAATTGAATTTAGGTTTACTAAGTGTTTTTGGCAAACAAATTCAGGATATTCTAAAAATTATCCAATCCGGAGATTTTGAACAAGGAAAAGGAAAGTTGTCCTCAAATACTGAAATGGATCAAAAATATAAGGATTACATAGTACAAAATATCAAATTGGAAAGACCGGTTAAAGTCGTCGTTGACGCTGGAAACGGAGTTGGTGGAATTTATCTTCCGGACATTCTCCGCAACTTGAATTGCGAAGTTACTGAACTATTTTGTGAACCAGATGGAAATTTTCCCAATCATCATCCTGACCCGACAGTGGAAAAATATCTTACGAAATTAATTGAAACCGTCAAAGAAACCGGAGCAGAAGTTGGGCTTGGTTTGGATGGTGATGGTGATAGGATCGGTGTGGTGGACGAAAAGGGAAAAATGCTTTTTGGTGACCAAATCCTCAACATAATCGTGCGTGATTTTCTGAAAGATAATCCGGGTGAGAAAATTATTGCTGATGTAAAATGTTCTAAAAATCTATTTGATGATATAAAAAAGTATAATGGAATTCCTATTATGTATAAGACCGGTCATGCGAATATCAAAAATAAAATGTTTGAAGAAGGCATCAAAGTCAGTGGTGAAATGTCTGGTCATGTTTTTTTGAAGGATAGGTTTTTAGGATTTGATGATGCCATTTATGTTTGTTGCCGTTTTGTGGAAATTATGAGCAAAACTGATAAACCTGTTAGCGAATTTCTTTCTGACCAGCCCAAAATGTATAACACTCCGGAACTTCACATTCAAAGTACGGATGAAGATAAATTTATACTTGTGGAAAAAGTGCGGGATTCATTCATCAAAGAAGGTTACAATGTAAATGACATCGATGGAATGAGAATAACTTTTGATGATGGCTGGGGACTTTGTCGAGCATCGAATACAACACCGGTTTTGGTTTTAAGATTTGAAGCAGAAACAGAAGAACGATTAAATGAGATTAGGAATTTAATTGAAGAAAGAATTAGTTCAATTAGTAAAAATATATAAAAGTAAAAAAGTAGAACAAGCTGCTGGTTTGCTTATTTGAATAGCCTTGTAAGTTGTTCTACAAAAAACGTATAGGAGGAAATGATGAGAAAAGCATGTATTTTATTATTATTTGCAGTTTCATCTTTGCTAATGGGAAGTTGGTCAATTTTTGGTGTAGAAAAAAGTTTTGTTACAGAAATGTCAGCAGGCGTACTATTCGATTATTTGTTGTATGCCATTATTTTAATAGTAGTTATTAATCTAATACTTCGAGCAATCAAAACCGGCAAAAAGAGCCTATTAATCTGTATTATATCCATTGTCATAGGAATTGGCATATCCTACACAATCGTTGGTACTTTTGCTTACTGGCTTTTCAGCACTGTAATTGGCTGGGGTTTATTTGGTATAATTCTCTGGGTATTAATATCAGCTATACAGGGATTTGCACCTGGATTTTACGGTGTTATACCAATCGGGCTTTATTTAGCTTACAATGATCCTCGAATAATATTGTATTATGCCATACCTGCTCTTGTAGCTGATCTTTTGGAAGCAATGATCAGAAGGGAACCAAAAGCTTAGATTGGAATGGACTTGACTCGTATTGCAATTGAAAAAAAAAGCCCTCGTATTTTCGAGGGCTTTATTTTGTTATGATTAATTTGTTTAAACAACACCGTGATCAATCATTGTATCTGCTAACTTGATAAATCCTGCAATGTTGGCACCTTTCACGTAATTAATGCAATCTCCTTCTTTACCATACTGAACACATTGTTCATGAATTGCGATCATGATATTATGAAGTTTTTCATCAACTTCTTCTCTTGTCCAGCTAAGACGAAGACTGTTTTGAGACATTTCCAGACCACTTGTGGCAACACCGCCTGCATTAGCAGCTTTGCCCGGTGCATATAAAAGCTTGTTATCCAGGAAAATTGCAGTAGCTTCCGGAGTGCAAGGCATATTAGCTCCCTCAGTTAAGCAAATACATCCATTCTTAACTAGTTGTTTAGCATCTTTTTCATCGAGCTCATTCTGAGTGGCACATGGAAGAGCAATATCGCATTTTATTTCCCATGGTCTTTTACCTGCATGGAAAGGAACATTAAATTCGTCAGCATAATCTTTAACCATATCCCTATTGCTTGCTCTCATTTCAAGTAAGAAATCAACCTTATTACCTTTAATTCCATCTTCATCATAAATGTATCCATCAGGTCCGGAGAGAGTTACGACCTTTCCTCCTAGATCATTTACTTTTTGAACAGCACCCCAGGTAACATTACCAAAACCGGAAACTGCTACAGTTTTACCTTTAACAGATTCTCCTTTTGTTTTAAGCATTTCTTCTGCAAAATATACAACGCCAAATCCTGTTGCTTCCGGACGAATCAAGCTGCCACCCCAATTCAAACCTTTGCCGGTAAGAACGCCTGTAAACTCATTCTTCAATTTCTTATACATTCCAAACAGATAACCAATTTCCCTTCCACCAACGCCGATATCACCTGCCGGCACATCTGTGTTCGGTCCGATATGACGGAAAAGTTCAGCCATAAATGACTGGCAGAATCTCATAATTTCGTTATCAGATTTTCCTTTGGGATCAAAATCCGAACCACCTTTTCCTCCACCCATTGGGAGTGTTGTAAGACTGTTTTTGAATGTCTGTTCGAATCCTAAAAACTTAAGAATACTCAGGTTAACACTCGGATGAAAACGAAGCCCACCTTTATATGGACCGATTGCACTATTGAACTCAATACGGAATCCACGATTTACAATAATTTCACCATTATCACGAACCCAGGGAACACGAAACGTAATTACTCGTTCAGGTTCAACCATTCTATCTAAGATCTTAGCTTCTTGATAGCGGGGATTGGATTCATAAATTGACCAGACAGATTCAACCACTTCTTTTACTGCTTGTAAGAATTCTTTCTGCCCCGAATCTCTTGCTTCAACTTGTTTAAGAAAATCATTCATTTTCATGAAAAATTCCTCCATCTATTTTTTTTTGTTTTCCAAAATTTTGAGAGAAGATTTATTTCCAATTTTATTTGTCAAACATTTCTTTAGGTAGTTATATTTTTTATTATGAATATTATTGTTATCTGCAATTGCACTCAATTTTTTTTATTTGGAAATAGTCGCAATACCTTTTCTTCCATCCATCTTAACAACCATTGGATGTTCCATTTTTACATGAATAAAATAATTAGTTCTTTCAACAATATTTTGCTTTTCAAGCCAATCCCATGAGATAAAATCCGTTTCTGAATGATAGGGAATATGAAAATAGCCAACATTCATTGCTACAAGATTATGAAAGAAATGAGTTCCCTGAGAAGCATCGACTATGAATCCATCAAAACTTGTTTCAATAATGATTTTTGCTTTAAAAATATCTGCCCATTTAATTGGAATACCCAGAAATCGATCTCTTGAACCCCATCTTCCCGGACCAATCAAAACATAATCACGGTCTTCTTTCTTCATTTTTTCATTAAGATAAGAAATTTCTTCTCTCATTAAAATAGTTTTAGTTTTATCGAATTTCTCCGGATCAATATAAATAATATCATGCAAATCATTGATCACACCATTTCCCAACCCGTTTTGTGTATATAGTAGCAATGCGTCTCTATTGATTGAATCAGGATTAATCGAGATTTCTTCCAGATTAATCGTTAAAGGTCTGATTTGAAGAACATAGAAAGTAGGATAAATATTACTCTCAATATCCTTATTAAGATTGATGGCGAATTCGATTTCAACAGGAATTCCCATTGCTTTTTCTCCGATTTCAAGAATCTGTTCTATGATTTTTGCTAAGGGAAAATAATTGTACTTTAATATATCTGCAAATGTAATTACTTTTAAACCTTTTGCTGATAATCCGTAAACCATTTTGTTATTTTGATAATCCCAGACAGAAACAAGATGCTGTAATGAACCATGTCTTTCTGCTTCTTTGATACTCATTCTGGTTAATGTGCATTCATCTCCTTCCAATAAATTGAAATTGTTATATTTCATATTAATCGCAAAAAGATATTTTTGTGAATCACGCACCATTTCTTCAGGTGAAACAGTCTCAATTTTAGGATATTTTGGACAGAACCTGTAATTCTGTTCACTTTCAACCACAGTTTTTCCTAATCCTACTGCTAATAAAGCTACACCATCACTTATTTTCAGATTGGAAGTAGGATAAAAGTTGTATGATTCAGCAACACCGGAAATATGAGGATAATAGTATCCATCAAAATCATTACCAACAATCTCCTGGATGATAACAGCCATCTTTTCTTCTTCAATTTTGTAGTTAATACTTTCAATATAATTTCGTGCTCCTTTCAGAAAGATTGAAGAAAATACAAGTTTGATCGCATCTGTTAATTGTTTTAAACGAACATTTTTGTCAGGGTGATTATTGGGCAACATAAATGTATTATAGATTCCGGCAAATGGTTGGGATTGGGAATCTTCCAATAATCCGGAAGAACGAACTGCAATTGGTGAGGTTACTTTTTTTATGTATATTTTTAGTTTTTTGGTAAGTTCAGAATAGAGTTTTCCATTTATAAATATCTTCTGAATTTCTTTATCGCTTTTTTTGATAATTCCTTCTCCGATTTTATTATGAGCGATAAATGAATCAAATTCACTTGTGCCAATAATAGCTGTGCTTGGAAGTGAAATATTTACTTCTGGAAATTGCTTTTCAAATTCCATTGTAACCAACAGAGCATTCAGGAAAGCTAATCCTCTTCCCTTACCTCCCAATGAGCCCTCTGCCAACCTGATAACCTGATCAACTTCCTTTAAAGCCGAAGGTTCAAAATTAATGATTTTACCCCTGGTTCTGCTCTGTCGAACAATCCTGAAAGTATCTAATAAATGCTTCCTTAATTCCTTAGTATTTTTAAAATCATTTATTTGAATCGGGCGTATTTTCCTTGCAACCAGGATTTCACCATGAGCAACCAGCCAACTGGAAAAGTGGTGTCTTTCACCGTGATATAAAAGTGATTCACCGGGAACAGTATGAAGTTTTTTCTCAAATTCCCAGATAGTTTTTGCTCTACCAATCTCTTTCTCCTGCCTGTTACGAAAAATAAAATCACCATAACCTAAATGTTTTTTTATAATTTGCTTTAAATCGTGCAAAAGTGTTTTAGATTGTTTATGTAAAAAAACAGCTCCTAATTTTTTAACCTTTTTTTCATTTTCGATTTCTGACGACTGAAGAATAATAGGGATATCATAGTTTCCCATTTTAATTTTATTAATTATTTTAATTCCTGCTTGAGGATCAATTATTCCTTTATTGGAAAAACTTACATCAGATATCACACCAACCAGATATTCTCTATATTTTTCTAGATATTTAACAGCATCTTCATAATTATGAACTAAAATTACTTTAGGTCGAGCTCTCATTCGCAGACGTTTATTAACATCACTTAATTCTTCTGAAATGAGAAGTTGTGTTTGCTGTAATATCTCAGCATACAAAATTGGTAGGAACATTGAGTAATAAATAATTGAATCCTCGATAAGCAGAATAGCTCGCACAAAACCGTTTTTTGTATCATACTCAATATTTCTTTTATCTTCTGCTTGCTTAATCATAGCAAGAAAAAGTTTTGTGTCTCCGTTCCAGAGGAACACATCATCAATGTATTTCATTTTATTTTCATTTTGCTTAATAAGAGAGATATCAGCTTGAATATTAAGAAGAAGGAGAATAGGTAAATCCGGATTCTTTTCTTTGATTCTTTTGCCCAACTCAAAAGGCGTAATATTACCTATTCGCATCATAGTTATAATCAGATCAAAGGAACGTTTCTCCATCTTTTTTAATGCTTGTTCTCCTGTGGGAACACTTGTAATGCGGGGAGCTGTACTTAAATTTAACTGACGATACTCTCCAATAATTTGTTCGGATAGTCTTCCATCCTGTTCAAAGATAAAGGCATCATAGAATGTTGAAACAAGAAGTATTTCACGAACTCTATTCTTCATTAAATTATGAAAACTGTCTTCTCCGAATTTGAATTTATTATAGTAATAACTTATTTTTTCCATTTAGAACTCCATTAAATTTGATAGTAGATTATAAAAAGTCGAATTAAATTTCAAGTTTTATTTATTTTTTTATTCTTTTCTAATTAAATTCATTTCATATTTCTTGACATCAAATCCTCACTATTGATTTGATAAATCAATTGTTTTAGATGAAAATGAGTTCTGCAAAATAGAGTGTTTTTGTCATCCTGAGAAATTCTTCTTGCTTTTCTATCGAAGGATCTCTGCTTATAGTGAGATTCTTCGTTGGAAGCTACTTCGAAGATTCCCTCAGAAAGACAGGCTTTTTTAATTTTGCAGAATTCTTTTGAATGAAAATACAAGGAGAAAGAATTTGGAAAAGATTTTAGTTACAAGTGCATTAACTTATGCAAACGGTCCTCTTCATATCGGGCATGTGGCAGGTTCATATCTGAATGCAGATATTTTTGTCAGATACAATAAACTTCTGGGAAATGATGTTATTTACATCGGTGGAACAGACGATTATGGAACTCCTATTTCTATAAAAGCCGAAGAAGAAGGAGTTGAGCCGATAATTATTGCGGAACGATATAATAAGAGTATGAAAAAAGATCTGGATGGTTTAAATATTCAATTAGATAATTTTTCCGGAACTTCCAGAGCAAGACATATAAAAGTATCTCAGGATTTCTTCACTAATCTGCTGGATGCTGGATATGTAACAAAAAAGACATTAAACCAGTTTTATGATGAAAAACACAAACGCTTCCTGGCAGATCGATATATTGAAGGAATATGTCCGCATTGCAAATCTGAAGGTGCGCGTGGTGATCAATGTGACAAATGCGGGAAACTTATTGATGCGATTGATTTGATTGAACCTAAAAGTAAGTTATCCGGTGAAAAACCTATTATTAAAGAAACCACACATTGGTATATAAATCTTCCGAAATTTGAAAACCAACTCAGAGAATGGCTGAAGACTAAAAAATATTGGAAAGATAATGTTCTCAATTTCATTATGAGCTGGCTGAATGAAGGACTTATCGAGCGCGCAATTACTCGTGATCTTGATTGGGGAGTGCCGATACCTTTGGAAAATACTGAAGGGAAAGTTCTCTATGTTTGGTTTGATGCTCCAATCGGTTATATTTCTTCCACAATGGAGTGGGCAGAAAAAATGGGAGAACCGGAAAAATGGAAAGAATATTGGCTGAAACCAGAAACAAAACTGATTCATTTCCTTGGAAAAGATAATATTCCATTTCATACCATCATCTGGCCTGCTGTGCTTTCCAAACAGAAAGAGCCATTTATTCTCCCGTATGATGTTCCAGCCAATGAGTTTCTAAATCTCGAAGGACAGAAGATGTCCACGAGCAGGAACTGGACAGTTTGGGTTGAGGACTATCTGAAATATTTTGATGGTGAACTTTTGCGATATGTTCTTGCAGCAAATGCACCGGAAACTAAAGACAGCGATTTTACCTGGAAAGATTTTCAGAATAAGATAAACAACGATTTGAATAATGTTTTGGGAAATCTTGCTAACAGGACTTTCATTTTCGCTAAGAAGTATTTTGATGGAAAGATCCGAAAACCTGGAAAGTTTTCTGAATTATCTGATAAAATACTGAATGAATCTTACAAATTAACCGGATATATTGGAAAAAGTTTCAATAGTTATCAGGTCCGAAAAGCTACAAAACTGGTAATGAATATTGCCAGAATTGGAAATAAATATTTTGATGAAACCAAACCCTGGAAAGAAATCAAAACAAATAAAGAAAAAGCAGAGGAAACTCTTTTTGTCTGCACTGAGATTCTTAGATTGATCTCAATTTCATTTTCACCAATCGTTCCTAAAGCAATGAAAAAATTACGAAAGATGATGAATTTATCTGATGATTTTAAATGGGGGAATATTGAAAAAACTCCAAAGAATTTCGAGATTGGAGAAGTATCTCCTTTGTTCAAGAAAATCGAAGATGCAGAAATTGAAAAACAGCTTGAACTACTCAAAGCAACTCAAACTGTAGAGGTAAAAACAATGCAACATAAAAACGAAATAGAGTTTGAAGATTTTGACAAACTGGAAATACGAGTAGTTAAAATAATCGAAGCTGAAAATATTCCAAAATCTAATAAGCTTATAAAACTTCGCATCAAACTTGGAAACGAAGAACGAACCATTGTGGCAGGAATTAAAGAATCATATGAACCTGAAGAATTGATCGGGAAAAAGGTGGCAATGCTGTTGAACCTTAAACCCAGAAAACTGATGGGAATCGAATCTCAGGGAATGATTTTAGCTGCCGAAGATGATGGGAAATATTCAATTATCATTCCGCAAAGAGATGTGAAAGAAGGAAGTGAAATCTCGTGAATAGAACACGGATAACACGGATGGAATGGATGTTCACAGATAAAAAATAATTATCAATAAAAATCCGTGGAAATTCGTCTAATTCTCGTTCTATAAAAAGGAGATATGATGTTACATTCAGATATTACTGAGAAAATTATTGAAGCTTTTTATAAAGTTTATAATACTTTAGGTTATGGATTTTTGGAAAAAATCTACGAAAATTCTTTAATAATTAAACTAAAACAATTGAGATTACAAGTTGTTCAGCAAGAAAATATTAAAGTCTTTTTTGAAGGAAAAGTGGTCGGTGATTATTTTGCTGATTTGATTATAAATGATAAAGTAATTGTAGAGATTAAAGTTGCAGAACATTTATGTGATGAACATTACTATCAATTAATAAATTATCTGAAAGCAACAAATAAAGAAGTTGGTTTACTGTTGAATTTCGGTAAGAAACCTGAATTCAAAAGAGTAATATTTACAAATGATAGATCAAAAAATGGATAAAAATGATTCAATGGGTGATCACAGAAAAAAATAGTAATAAAAATCCGTGCTAATCTGTCAAATCAGCGTCATCCGCGTTCTATAAAAAAGGAATTGTTATGCCAAAGCTTAAACGTGAGTTAGGACTTTTAAGTGTATTTTGTATTGCAGCCGGAGCAATGATAAGTTCTGGTTTATTCATACTTCCGGGGCTTGCTTTTTACAAATCCGGTCCAGCAGTAATTTTAGCTTATCTCTTAGCAGGAATTCTGGTACTTCCAAGTATGCTGAGTAAAGCAGAACTTGCCACAGCAATGCCAAAAGCTGGTGGAACATATTTTTTTATTGGTAGAAGTATGGGAGCAGGTTTCGGAACTCTCGCAGGAATATCAGCCTGGTTTTCGCTTGCCTTTAAGAGTGCTTTTGCTCTTCTGGGAATCGGAGCTTTTTCCATAATTCTCTATCCTTCCATATCGCTCTGGCAAATTAAACTTATTGCTGTATTTTTCTGTATAGTGTTTTCAATTATCAACATAATTGGAGTGAAACACACAGGTAAACTTCAAACTTATCTCGTTATCATACTGATAAGTATTTTAGCTTTTTTTATTTTTCGTGGAATTCCCCAGGTTAAGATTCAACATTTCCAGAATTTTATGCCCGGAAATATGAAAACACTGTTTATGACTGCCGGTTTGATTTTTATTTCTTATGGTGGTTTAACGAAAATTGCCAGTGTAGCAGAGGAGATTAAAAATCCTTCCAAGAATATTCCTTTAGGAATGATCCTGTCTTTTGTGATCGTAACAATCATTTATGTTTTAGTTGTTTTTGTTACGGTTGGAGTACTGGGAAATGGACTTCTAAGACCTGAACCTGCAAACTATTCCTTAACTCCTATTTCTGATTGTGCAAATGTATTTATGGGAAGTTTCGGCAAAATTATCCTGGCAATTGCAGCACTTCTGGCTTTTATATCCACTGCAAATGCCGGTATTCTCGCTTCGTCCAGAAATCCGCTTGCAATGAGCAGGGATAGATTACTACCATCTATGTTTGAAAAAGTTAGTAAAAGATTTCATACTCCGTATATATCCATTATTTTCACTACCTTTTTCATGATTTCAGTTATTTTATTCTTAGATTTGGAAACACTTGTAAAAACAGCTTCAACCATTAAAATATTACTTTTCGCCTTCGTTAATATTGCAGTTATTATTATGAGGGAAAGCGGCATCCAAAACTATCGACCGAAATTTAAATCTCCACTCTATCCCTGGATACAGATATTTGCGGTTATAGCTTATGGATTCCTGATTATCGAAATGGGAACAACTCCCATTCTAATTGCCGGTTTATTTATGATTGGAGGTCTTCTCTGGTATTGGTTTTATGGAAGAATCCGTTCTAATAGAGAATCTGCTCTTTTCCATATTGTGCAAAGAATCAAAGCAAAAGAGCTGCCAACAACTTCTTTGGAAACAGAGCTGAGAGAGATAATCCGGGAAAGAGATGAGATTCTTAAAGACAGGTTCGATCATATCATAGAAAAATGCTCGATTTTAGATATTGAAAAATCAATGAATAAAGAAGAACTCTTCAAATTAGTTGCTGAAAACATTTCTTCATCATTAGAAAAAACTCCAAAAATTATACTCAAAAAACTTATAGAACGGGAAGAGGATAGCACAACAGTGCTAACTGATAACCTGGCAATTCCACATATAATCATTGAAGGTGAAAAAGAATTCGATATTCTTCTGATTAGATGTAAAGAGGGTATTTTTTTCTCGGAACAAGCACCGAAAATTCAAATCGTTTTTGTTATTGCCGGTACAAGAGATGAACGAACTTTCCATTTGCAAACATTAGCTGCAATTGCTCAAATCGTACAGAATCCAAACTTTGAGAAAAAATGGTTAAAAGCAAAAAATAAAGAAGCGTTGCGGGATATCGTTCTTTTGGGAGAGCGAAAAAGGTTATAAAGAATATT